>JABGPL010000011.1 GCA_018644935.1 Calditrichota bacterium
TTCACCTTCTTCGTTTATTTCACAAAAGTATATATTCCCACTTTCCTCGAGACTGAAAACGATGTTTCCCCTGACTTTAACTTTGTGAAATGATCTGAACCATTCCTCAGGTATGTAGGGATCTCTCTCTTCGGGGTTTTCCGGATCGGAAATGTCAATTATTCGTAGACCGAACCTGTCCGCCGCAATGATCGCATAATTTCCTATAACTTCCACATCAAGCGGATTACCCTCATGTTCGATTTCTGCTACTATTTGTGGGTTTTCAATATCTGAAATATCTATGGCTATCAATTCTGCAGAGTTGCATGATGCAAAGATCATATCGTCGGATATGCATAAGGCTACTGTATGTCCTGGTAGTTCGATTGAATGCATTAGAGCGGGGTTTTCCAATTCGGTGATATCAAATATTAATAAACCACTTGTGTCAGCCAAAAAGAGGTTGTCATCGCGAATTAGGAGATCGGTGTATCGCCCAGGTTCCTCCCATGTACTGATGATTTCAAAGTTGTCTCTTCTCAGGATTGAGAACCCTTGAAAAAAATCACGTGAGAAAATGTAGGAGTCAGTTACAAACACGTCGGTGGAATAGAGTTGATCAGTTTGATCAATGATTTCAGCCCATCTATTAGGATAACTTACAACCTGGATTCCCGTTTGTCCTGTTGAAATATAGGAGAGATTTCCAACAGCATCGATTCCTAATGCACGATCCCAGTAGTTAAAACGACTGGAAACAAAACTCACACCTGAGCTGTCCTGTGCATGAAGCGTAATTATCGATGTCAGAATTACCAAAGATATAAAAAACAAAAATCTTTTAATCTTATTCACGTTAGACTCCTGATATGAAGCAATCTGGAAATGACACCTTCCACAAATATAGTCAAAATAAGTCCCTATAAAAATTAGTGAAAAGAATTTGCATATCCAATTCCATTCAGTATTTTCAGAATCTTTGTGCTATTGCAGCTAATAGCACAAAGTTAGGAACTAAATGACGAATATGATAAGCTGATAGCAGGTTTGTATACGTTGGTACTCCCATGAGAATTGTTTGAATCTGAAAAATGAAGCTACCTACCTATTGTTTTATTTGGCAATAGAATAGTATCATTCAGAAATGGTTATCTGGAATCAGTCGGCTGACTGATGGTGGGGCAGGAATGTCCGACCTCTTGTTTAATACTCTCTGTGCGTTTTGAAATACATAAGGTCACGATGAAAAAAATGTTCATAATGGTCGTTATTCTGCTACTGCTCTTCAATAATGGTTATTGTAACAATAAATGGTGGGTATTTTTCAATGACAAAGGTAGTTCCAGCCTTGATATAAACTCACAGTTTGTTGATCTGAAAAAGGACTGGCCGGAGCGATCTTTGAAGCGTCGTTTAATGTCTGGGGTGAACCTCAGCAATGAAGATTTACCGATAGATGATAAATACATCGAGTATGTTCTCATCTGTGGTGCCCAAATCGTTGTTAAATCACGCTGGATGAATGCTGTAAGTGTTATTGGAGATAATAAGGCAATTGAGGAAATAGAGAAATTATCATGTGTTAAAGGTGTGCAGCATGTGAAGAGAGCATACAGAGCCGAAGTTGAGCTGGTGGAGATAAGTGATGAGGAGTTGAACTTCAATGAAGTCTCTATGGGCGGAATACCACAGGGATTATATGGATTGTCTTATCGACAGGCAGAACAGGTGGGGGTTATTGAAGCACACGCTCGTGGATTTACAGGCGCAGGTGTATTGCTGGGAATTTTGGATACAGGATTTCAACTTGATCACAGGGCATTTGCGGGGATGGAGCTATTAGCTCAATACGACTTCATCAATAATGATGCTGATCCATCATATGATTACCGAACCGATGGGAGAGGTCAGCCTAATCATGGCAGTGGATGTTTGTCCGTTATTGCGGGTTTCGAACCCGGCCGATTGGTCGGGATTGCACCGAAAGTTGCTGTTGCCGTTGGCAAGACAGAGATGACAGGTACTGAGATGTTGCTTGAAGAAGATTACTGGGTGGTAGGAATAGAATGGCTTGAATGGCTCGGGGTAGATGTTGTTTCGAGCTCGCTTTCCTACCGGGATTGGTATGGCATAGAAGACTACGACGGCATAACTTCTGTAGCCTCACTTGCAGCTCAACGTGCCTTCGAGCTTGGTGTCGTGATCTGTAACTCCGCGGGAAATTCAGGTCCTGAGATGGTCACAATAGGCGCACCCGCAGATTCGCCAGGTGTACTTGCCATTGCAGCGGTAGATTCAGCCGGTGAGGTTACAGGATTTTCGTCAAGAGGACCATCTTCAGACGGCAGATTGAAGCCGGATGTTGCCGCGATGGGTAGACAGGTCGTCTGCATTCGTCCGCAGACATGGGATAAATACAGCAGATGGAACGGGACCTCTCTTTCATGTCCGATTGTGGCTGGTGTTGTGGCACTGATACGGGAAGCACATCCCGATTGGACAGCTCAGGAAGTCGTAACAGCCTTGAAAGAGACAGCTAATCGATCAGAGAGACCTGATTATAGTTATGGATTCGGTATCGTCAATGCAACCGCTGCTATAGACTATCCGGCAATTTCAGGACGAATAGTTTTTGCAAAGGACAATAATACAGATGCTTCAAATCAAATTGACAATGTGAACCTTCACGATTACTCACTTGTTGAAATATCCCTAACGGGAAAAAGAACAGTCCGGGATGTTAAGCCCAACAGAGACGGGTTATATGTTATCGCAAATCTACCAGATGATGATTATAGATTGCGAGTTTACTACGATGGATACAAGGTTTTTGATCGAGATGGATTTTCCTTACCCCCTACAATACAATACGATATTGTATTATACACCAGTTCGTTTTCCAAAATGTAACCTGGAAATGCATGTCTTGTCGAATTTATGCCTTTGAGTCGAATATGCTCCTGATAGTCTTGGTTAACTTCTTGATACCAAACGGTTTTTCTAAATAGGGGATTGAATCGTAATTCATTTCCTCATTTTCACATGCCCTACTCGAAGATCCCGACATGTAGAGGATATGCATGTCTTTCCATCGTTTATGCATTTTTCTTCCTAGCAGCTTTCCCCCGATTCCAGGCATGACGAGGTCAGTAATTAATAGGTCAACAGGTTTATCCAAATTACCTGAAACTTCTAATGCGTCTTCACCGCTTGATGCTGTGTAAACCCGATATCCCTGTGACATGAGGATGTTTTTAATTGTCTCTCTAATATGCTCTTCATCCTCGACTAACAGGATTGATTCATTCCCATTGAGAATTTCATTAGTCTTTGATACTTTTCTCTTCTCTTTTGATTTTTGGTCTACAGCAGGGATATAGATTTTAAAGGTTGTACCCTGATCCTCTTTGCTGTCTATCAGGACATGTCCATTACACTGTTCAATAATTCCATATACTGTTGATAGTCCTATACCAGTTCCTTTTCCAGTTTCTTTGGTAGTGAAAAATGGTTCGAAAGCCTGTGCTATAGCTTCAGGTGGCATACCATGTCCGGTATCACTGACTTCGATCAATGCGTAATAACCAGGTTTTACATCAGGATGTAATGTAGCATAATTTTCATCGAGGCGAATATTCCTCGTCTTGATTTTTAGCTTTCCGCCGTCCGGCATCGCATCTCTTGCATTTACTGCAAGGTTAAAGATAATTTGTTCCAACTGGCACGAATCAATTAGTACAGAGGCTAATTCCCTATCTGGCATGAGGAGCATATCAATATCCTCACCAATAATCCGCCTTAACAACAATTCCATTTTGTTAAGAGCCGAATTGATCTCAAGGACTTCAGGATTTGCGTTTTTCTTCCGACTGAATTCTAAGAGCTGGCCGGTCAGATCTATTGATGATGAGGCAGCCATATCAATTTGCTTAAGTGACTCTTGAAGGGGATCATCGGAATTGAGCGAGGCCAGTTCCAATTGAGAATTTACTATTATAACAGTTAGTAGATTGTTCAAATCGTGCACTACCCCCCTTGCCAGTTCACTAAAAGCCTCCATTCTCTGAGCATGTAAGAATTTATGGTGTAGAACTTTAAATTTGGTGACATCCTGACAAACTAATACACCACCAGTAATCTCATTGCCTATACCTCGCCTCGGAGCCCCAAACACATTGATGTGTTTTGTATTACCAGAAAAAGATTCTATTTCGACATCATAATAATAAATTTCCTCGCCGCTTAAAATCTGATCGATGAAGCCTGGGTTATCGCTTTTCAATTTTGAACTTTGGAATTTGTTGAGAATTTTAAATGCTTTCAGTTCCTTATCAATTTCACCAGCTTCAAGAGTATTAATAAATGCTTTGTTCGTAAACTGAACTTCACCAAAAGGATCAAAATACACAATACCTACTGGAACTAAATCGGAGATAGTCTTGTTGAGCTTCTCAGAGTCACGCAGTCGATTAACAACATCAACTCTTTTGGAAATATCACGCAAGACCGCTGCAAATTCGCCTTTGCGTGGAGAGAATACCTGAACATTGTAATACGAACCTAAGTCTTTAAAATAGGTGTCGAATTCTTCTGGTATCCCTGTCTGAGCAACTCTGGAATATTTATCAAGGTGGGCTATTCTCTTTCTGCGAAAGTGCTCTTTAGCCGTTTTTCCAAGAAGTTCTTCACGATTGCAGCCAGAGATTAGCTTATATTGATGGTTCACTTCCCTGAATACAAAATCTATTGGTGTGCCCTCTGAATTATAAATTATTTCACAGAAAGCAACAGCCTCGTTCAAGTTGTTGAAAAGTGATCCCATTTTGTAATTCTCTTCACTCAGAACATCATCATACTTGTCCCAGGTGTTTCCCCCATTGATTGACAATTCAGTATCAGCTAAGGAAAATGTGTTCTTTTTTGAAAACCTACGCGTCTGAGTTGGCAACCGAAGCCAGTCACCTCTTGTTGGATCAACAAAACTGTGTTGAATGTTCTTGCTAGGTTCTAACATATCAGCGAATTGATCAAGTTCCAATGTAAACTCCTAACTATGCAAATCGTATATTAATGATAAAACACCAACGTACGGCATTCCGGATATAGAATTATGAGTTTGAAAGACAGTAAATTCGTCAGAATATTTTTTGTCTTTATAAAAGCAGTTCTGTTTAATTCCGATCACTAATTCCAATCATCTGGTCGGATGAGTCTCAAAAATTGCTTGTTTTCTCAAACTTTCTGGGATCAATATCAGACCCTTTCGTTTGTGATATACACCAAAAAAACGTTTAATTATTGTTTGAAAAACTATTTTTGAAAAAAAAATACCTTTCTTTTCTAACAATAAATTTGTATCTTCAATAAGAGTATTTATGCAAAATTGCATAGCAAGTTACTGTTTTTCTTACAGTGTTCGCCCAATAAATACAGGATTGGCATGACCAACGGGTATTCCTTTTAGCCCATTTAGGGTTTACAGATGTATTAATCCTGAACATCGATTTCCAAAATCGAAATTGGGATAAATGAAGTTGTCCGTGCAGATGTTTTTGAATTTCTCCGTTTCTGATTTGTTTATGGAGAAGAACATCGCAATCGAAAAGAAAGGGATACCGTCATGTACAAAAAATTGTTATTATTAATTCCGGTAATACTCCTGACCGGATGTTACACAATGCTATACCCTCCCCCTGAGTACTTCACTTACGAAGAAGCATATCCCGATTCACTTTTAGATTCCAGCGTAGTTAACGGTGTGAATATCAACATTTACAATAATATTGATAATGAATATCTCGGTCGTTACTATCAGGATTCAAGATATTTTCGTCATTACGGATGGTATGACGACTATTATTGGGATCCATATTATTACAATTATGATAGTTATCATCACCACCATAACTGGGATCGTAATCGGTATCGAGTGGGTAGAGGTCACTGGGATGGCAAAGTACGTAAGCCTGAACGAAAAAGAAGGACTGATAATCTCAGGCGTGAATCCAATATGCCTATTTCGCCAGAGTATGTTGCGCCTGTAGGTTCCAAATCACCTGCGCCATCCTCTGGTGCCGCCTGGAATCCAAAAACATCGCCCGTAAAAGAGGCTAAGGAAGAGCCAAAGAAGCGAAAAGTCAGGTCAATCGAAAAGGAAAGTAAAGAAAAACAACCTGAAACAGAGAAAAAAGAAGGAAAAAAAGAGCGTCGAAAAGACTCACCGCGGAGATAATAATGAAAACAATAAACTTAGTTGCAGCCGTAATCATCTTGTTTTTAATATCCAGTGCTTCCGCTCAAGTAAAAGACGACTTGTTACGCCCATTCTTCGGATTCTATGATTCACAATCTCTTACAAATGCCATCGGACATGCCACGGTAGCGTCCGGTCACTTAATTCCTGGAAAAACCAGTAATCCTGCCAATCTTGGGATGCATAGGTTTTATCATCTCACCGGTTGTTTTGTCAATGGTCAGTTTGAGAGTGATAACAGCAACATATCTAACCTGAACATTGGGGGAGTATACGCAATTCTGCCTTACAAAGTGTTTCAGGGAAGTATGGTGGTTGGTCTCGGAATTCAAAGGGATATAGATTTCTCGGGTGGTTCAAAGGACAATTCGTATGAAATCCTGGAAGAGGGTGGATTGTATTCAACACAGGCTGGTATTGCTGTTGAATTCGTCGAAAACTTGTTTGTAGGAGCAGAAGTTTCTTATCTAAGGGGAGAGGATGAGGTTTCAAAACTTGGGCTTCAAAATTCAACACACCTGAATCCCGATTATAGTGGTTTCGAAGCCTCGCTTGGATTTGTACAGATGTTGTCGCCACACGCTCAGATGGGAGCTTCCATTCAATTACCGTCTTATGTTTGGGTTGACGAAGTAATTACGAGCTGGCCAACCGATAGCACTGAATTGGCGTTAAGGGATTTGACCGAGTATACTCTCAGAAAACCGCTGGCTTTTCATGCCGGATTTGCAGTCATGTATGAGTATATTAATCTCTTTTACGAGTGGGAATGGACAGATTGGCGAAATCTCGAATTCTCTTCGGATGAGTATTTTGCAGGTGATGTTATTGAGATCAACAATGAAATTCAGGGAGAAATGAAGGCTACTTCAACTCATCATATTGGAATGGCAGTCCATCCACCCTGGATTCCCCTGCATGTTTACACGGGTTATCAATATATGCCAACCCAATATTCCGGGGCATACGATGGAAACCGTCGACAATCGTTGAGTTTCGGTTTATCTTATGTGTTGAACCAACAGATGAGTATTCACACTTCAAGCACAAGATATTATTGGAAATACTTAGGTGAAAAAGAAAATTTCACCCAGTTAGTTTTCGGTTTTTCGCTTCATTACTAACCTACAAACGAATGACTGGTAACTAAACCGCGTCGGGATCACGGTGCATTATTCCGAATATATTGCCTTCAGTGTCTTTACAATAAGCGAAGTAACCCACACCCGGGATGGGGATTTTGGCTGTGATAGCCTCACCGCCAGATGATTTAATTTTTTCCATGTACTCGTCAACACTGGGAACGCTAATTGTGTTGGTCACCGGGGGCAATAACTCATCACGCGGCATTAATGCGCCGTTTATGCCTGCCTCGCCTTCTCCTTCAGAATAGACGAGATGGTAGTCGCCCGAATCTCCCCATTTCTCAATCCGCCATCCAAAAACATCCTTGTAGAATTCAATAGCGCGTTCTAACTCATCACAGCCTATTTCAAAATGAAATACTCTTGGCATGCTCCCTCCCTAGTGTTTTAGCTTTGAATAATCAGAAATCAATTCCTTTTCGGGATTCAACTCCTTTCTGGTAATAGTGTTTGATCTCTTTCATTTCTGTAACAAGATCAGCATATTCGAACCAGTTTTCCGGACAGTATCTCCCGGTCAGAATTAACTCAGTCGTATCTGACCAATTGGTGAACAGTTCTATGACATCTTCATTTTTGCATAATCCGAAATGACATACTGTACTAATCTCATCGAGAATAACTACATCATAAGATGATATCTTCAGGGTCTCCTTTGCAAACTCTAAACCAGATTTTATTTCTTGTATCTCTGTCTTATTGGGGGGGCGTTTTTCAAGGACATGGTCATCACTGCCAATTGTTTCAATGGTGACAAAGCTAGAGAATTGTTTTAAAGATTCTAACTCAGTGTATGGGAAGCCTTTTTTCATAAACTGAACTAATAAACATTTATAGTTAGAGGCAACAGCTCTCAGCAAAATGCCGAGAGCCGCAGTAGTCTTACCTTTTCCATTGCCTGTATAGATCTGAATGCATCCGCGATCCATGAGAACCTTAATAGATGAAGTTCACGCTGATGCCACCGGTTTTTACTGAATGATCCCATTCACCCCCAACGTTATCCCAGCTATGATCACCATCGATATTCGCTGATGTAACGTCTTTGACTATCGTCTGTGTGTACTCCCAGTATCCATCGATATATAGTCTCTTGGTGATGTCAAATCGTGCACCGAGACTTAAGCTGTGGTTATCACCATAATCATTCATTATTGGCAATCGAGTCTCATCGGGAACAGGGGTTGTTTCAAAATAGTATCCACCTCTAACCCAGAATCCACCTGGAACCTTTGCATCCAAACCAAATGAGAATTTGTAAGAGTCATCATATAACAATGGGATTTTTTTGTCCCTCAGGTCTTCTTCTCTGGGACCTTTCGATCCGGGGTCCATTTTGATATTGAAGTTTTTAATCAGGCTCCAATGGGTCCGTTTAACGTCGAATGCGACCGTTAAGTCCTTCATTGGGCGATAGGAAACACCAACTGTGCTACTCATCGGAATCATCAAGTCCATTTCAGCACCTGAAACGGAAGTTGCGGTACCACCAACAGCTCCTTCTACTCCCGATATTGTTGGTGTGATTAGATTTTGGGTAAAATCACCATCAATTGGAATGTAGATTGGTGTTTTGACTGAAAACCCAAAATTCATATTGCTGGTGAGTTTATATAATAAGCCAAAATTAAGACCAAACCCCAGACCAGTTCCATCTAAAGTCTCATCAATATAGATCCGTGCCCAGCGATACCCTGGAATTGATCTACTGACATTCGGAGTTTGCATTGTTAATGAAGCATATTGTAGACTCAGTCCCAAACCAATCTGAATCTTTTGGTCAACTTTATATGCAATTGTTGGATGAACGTCTATTACCTTCAAATCGCTGTACCAGGCTCTCTCAGGATAAGGAACTGTGTTCCCATAATCTTCAGGTGGTCCGGTGAACAAGCCAATCCACTCTGTGGTTCTGTAAGCTGGTGAAAAAACAGCAAGTCCAGCTGTCAGTGAGCGATTAATCCGGTATGTTCCACCTACGCTGCCCAGCGGTGTAAATTCTTTAGTTGTGTTAAAGGTCTCACCATTGGTATAGTGTAAATATCCATCGGCGTCAATGGTTTCATCGGCTTTCAAACTGCTTGAAGGTCTTAAAATTTTGGCAGTTAAATTGACTGAAGCTCTTTGACCGGCAATGCCAGCTGGATTCCAATACATTGCGCTCCAATCATCGGCTATAGAAACGTAGGCTCCTGCCATACCAAGAGCTTTTGTTCCTACACCGGATAACATATATCCGTTTGCAAACAGAACACCGGATGGAATGGTTAGTATTATCGATAGAATGATAATACCTGAAATGATCTTTTTGCTAATCAATTTTCGTTCCTGTTTTTTTTTAACGATGCCAAAACCTGAAATCCGCAAAAGCTGACTTGTCGAATATCGTCTTTTCTCAAAACAAATCGAGGCACTAAATCACAACCCTGTTTTTAATATATAAACAGGAAATACAGAGACAAGTGTACAGTCAACAAAACATTAACTTTGTTCTGTTTATTACCACATTTTCAGAACTGTTAACAATTGCTTAAGGAATAGTACTAATTTTGGTTTACAGTTGGGTCAAATGAACGGTACTTTGCCCCCTGTTCCCGGATTAACAACATCCTCAAACTGCAATACGTAGAATATGTCAAAGGTGGTTGATATCTGCGAAGTAAAAATTGGAGAAACAATATTCCACGTCATTCAGGAAAGATAGCAAGTTTAATTCAAAATTCAAACAGTAATTCGGTAAGATAGAAGATTTAAGCAAATCCGACTTAATCTCGGCACTTATCCCTGCACTCAACTTTGAATTACCTGACAGGCTTGGCAAAATATTGGTTGTAAGTGAAGTCTCAGTGGATTAAATTGTAATGTCTGTGCCTATTAATACTAAGGAATTCCGTGAAAAAGCAAGGTTTGACCCGTTTTTATACGGTACTTATTGTACTGCTGATAATGTCAAATATCTCTATATCAAAATCTGTAAAAACCGAAAATGGTTTTTACCGTTTTCCAGATGTTCATGGAGACCGTGTCGTTTTCACCTCCGAAGGTGATCTCTGGTCGGCATCTCTTAACTCAAAAAGTGATGCTGTCAGGTTAACGCGACACGATGGCGAAGAATCTTATGCACGGATTTCTCCCGATGGTGATTGGATCGCTTTTACCGCCGAGTATGATGGCAATCGAGATGTCTTTGTGATACCAGCATCAGGTGGAGAAGCTGTCCGACTCACATTTCATCCGGCATGGGATGAGGTTGTAGGTTGGACGAATGACAGCAGGAAGGTCTTGTTTCGCAGTCATCGCAATTCGCCGTTTTTTACCTGGAGAATATTCTCAGTCGGCCTGGATGGTGGTTTTCCAGAGGATTACGGACTTGATAAAGTTACAAGGCTAAGCCCGGAGCCGGATGGGAAAAGAGTTGCCTATACTCGCCTCAGACGTGAGACATCATCCTGGAAGCGATATAAGGGTGGTTTAGCGATGGATATATGGGTTGGTGACCTGAGGAAAATGGAATTCAGGAACATTACCGAATATGAAGGAACAGATGCCTTCCCAATGTGGGTGGGAGACAGGATTTATTATCTTTCTGATCAATCCGGCAGGGCAAATATATTCAGCATGAATCCCGATGGGAAGGCGATGATTCAGCATACTTTTGAAGAAGATTGGGATGTCCGCTGGCCATCTACAGATGGTGAAAATATAGTTTATCAAAAAGCAATGGATATCTGGGCATATAATGTCCAAACCGGGAAATCAAAAAAAATAGATATAAACCTGCCCTCAGACAGAATCCGTGCCCGAAAAAGAATAGTCAACCCTTCTGGATACATTGATAGTTATTCATTACCTAATGAGGGACGTCGTTTTGCTGTGGCTGCCCGTGGTGAAGTATTTACATTTCCAGTTGAGAAAGCCGGATATATTCGTCAGGTGACACATTCACTTGATGCACGCGACAGAGCAGTAGCTTTCAGCCCGGATGGGAAACGGTTGGCAATTATAAATGATGTAACTGGTGAGGATGAAATCTGGCTGCACAGTTCAGATGGAAAAGAAAAACCGATACAACTTACCAAAAAAGGTGACAGGCAGAAATACTGGTTGTCATGGTCGCCCAATGGTGAAATGCTGGTGTATTCTGATAAATCCAACCAATTATGGGTGGTTGATGTTAAAAGCGGGAAGCAAACTCTTGTCGATGATGCACCAGACCTGTGGAATTATGAATGGTCACCGGACAGCAGATGGATTGCATGGATCAGGTTTGAAGAAGACCAAACATCTGATATTCACCTTTACAATGTTGAGACAAAGAATAAAGATCGTATCGAAACACCGATGATTCAAGAGACGGATCTCGCATGGGACCCCGATGGTAAATACTTGTATTTTACCTCTCCGAGCTGGTATAATCCTGTTCTTGGGCATGGTGGGGCTTATATTTATGACCAACCAGATAAGTTTTATGCCATTCTTCTTTCAGAAGAAACTGAAAATCCATTTGCTCCGAAGATAGTCGAAGCGTTCGAAATGGATGATGATGAAGATGGGGACAGCGATGATGACGCCGAAGAAGAGGATGAAGGTGAAAAAGATTCCGAAGTCTCAGATGACGAAGAAGATGTTGAACCAATTGAAATTCAATTTGAAGGATTGCAGGCCAGAATTATTTATTTGCCGATTGAGGCTGGAAATTACTTTGGGTTGAGTGCCGCCAGTGGCAAAATATACTTCGGATCATACGAACGGTCAGGGATGATGCCTGAGGCTCATGGAGACAATGGGTTTAGTTTGTCTGTTTTTAACATTGAAGAGGAAGAGGTTGACGAGGTTGGTGGTGGTCGGATTCAAGGCTATGGTTTCAGTCCTGACCGAAAGAAAATGTTCGTTAGAAAGGACGGATCATTTATTGTGATGGATGCTGGAGCTACATCAATACCGGACGATGAAGGACGTGTTGACATGAGTGGGTGGAGAGTTGAAATTGACCCCAAAGCAGAATGGCGTCAAATCCTCCATGAAGTTTGGCGCAATCAGCGGGACTTTTTCTATGATCCGGATATGCATGGGGTTGATTGGGAAGAAGTCTGGGAGCAATACAGTGAGCTGTTGCCACGGATATACAACCGTAACGAGTTGAATGATGTATTGAGAGAAATGCTGGGCGAGCTGTGTGTTGGACATGCCTATATTGGTGGAGGAGATATCCTTGGTGCCCGTCAAATCGGATTCGGTAGTCTCGGTGTGGACTTACTTCCACACGAATCTGGAGCATATCAAATCACAAAGATCCTGAAAGGTGATAAATGGGGAGATGAGCCGGAAAGCCCGGTTGGAAGCTCAATGGCAGATGTGGAAGTTGGGGAGTATATCGTTGCAATAAATAACATCCCTCTTGAAGCAGGTGACAACATCTATCAACGCTTGATCGATAAAGGTGGAGTGGAGATACTGCTGTCGGTTAATAATGAGCCTGAAATTCACGGATCACGTGAAATACCTGTTAAGGCAATGAGTTCAGAAGATGGGTTGCGTTATTTCGATTGGGTTAGAGATCGAAGGGAATACGTTGATAAATTAAGCAATGGAAAAATCGGTTACATTCACCTGCCTGATATGATGGGTATGGGACTCTCGATGTGGGGGAGGATGTTTGCCAGTCAATCAAGGAAAAAAGCTCTGCTTATTGATGTACGTTATAATGGGGGTGGATTTGTAGCAGATATGATTTTATCTGTATTAGGTCAGAAAATCTGGGCACAGGGGAAAGCGAGAGAAGGGGTGGTATTCAATCGTCCCTGGACGGGTTTTTACGGACCAAAAGCTGTTATTTGTAATCATGAGACCGGATCGGATGGCGAGACCTTTAGTGAGGGTTTCATGCGGCTTGGGATGGGTGAACTATTTGGCACCAGAACGTGGGGTGGTTGGGTGGGGATTCATGGCTGGCGTCCACTGATGGACCGTGGTTTTAACACAGTACCTCAGAGCACAGGATGGGGAGCCTTTGATGGTAAATGGTTAATAGAAGGTCCAGGAGTTTATCCGTCAATGCCCATTGTGGATGAGCCTGCCAAAATGATTAACGGTGAAGACCCTCAACTTGAAGCCACGGTTAAGCACTTGCTGGGTGAGATTGAAGAATGGCAGGCACCTGCGGATATCCCTGCATATCCGAGAAAGCAGATAAGAATTAAGCACTTGCGATAGTGGTATTTGTATATTCCGCACCATAGCTAAAGGCACCTAAGAAGCTGACAATGGAAAAGGTAATCTCAACGATAATTACTGGTGTTGCAGTCTTATTCCTGCTGATCTCGCTTTGTGTTCTCTGCATAAACTATTTACCATCATCCTGGGTAATAGAGTTAGATGTGCTTACGGGGAATCAAATTCTTCGGTTGTGCATGATACCATTTTCACTAGTCGGAGTGCTCGCCCTCATGATTGGAAGGAAATGGATCTTAACCGGTTTTGGTGGTGCCATACTCTTCTTGTTCACGATTGAAGCGTTGTATTATCTACCTGATTCGGTTGAGAATAATGATATCGAGTTAGACCCGAATTTCACCGTGAGAGTGATGACCTTTAACGGTGCAAACAGGAGTTTTCAATCCTCTCTCGATTGGATTCGTAAAAACCCGGTAGACATCCTTTGTTTGCAAGAAGTTCCCTCTATGGCTGGTGAAAGGATTTTTGAACAATTCGCTGAGTTGGGTTATCAATATGACTGGCGCTGGCTCCGGAATAATCAATCCGCAAGGATTGCGATTCTAGTCAGAGGTCAGCTTGAGAACTCTAAAATGCTTGAAGCACCGTCCATGGGTCGTTCCAAGCGGAGGGCACTTGCTGTGGATGCTATCGTTAACGGTCGTCGATTTCGAGTGTTCTGTCATCATTTAGAGTCACCCCTTCTGCGTGGTAAATTTGAAGGGATTTACGTGAGAGCCAGTCTTCGAGAACAACAGGCTGCATTCTACGCGGAGGAAATAGACAAGACCAAAGGTATGCCTGTTATTGTTGCCGGTGACTTTAATGCCACACCGACGAATCGAACGATTCGTCCGTTGAGAAAGATATTAGATGATTCCTGGCTACAGGGGGGAAATAAACTCGGTGGTACCTGGAAAAGAAATCGTCCCTATTTTCGAATAGATGCTGTTCTTCATCGTGGATTTACTGGATCTGCCAACTGCCAGCGTATCCCAATCGGCGAAAGTGACCATCTGGCGTATCTGGTTGATTTGATTCTTTAAAAAGTCTAAAAAAAGCGATAGTCTAAGTTTGCATGTTAATGCCGTTTTATTGCGCATATATTGCGCATATTAGCGACTAAATACACCATTGGTTCTTTACTGTTTGCCAAACAAACATCTGCGCAAAATGTTTTAGAAACTTAAAAACTTTTTCAACTTTGATGGAAGAGCGATATAAGTTACTAACTAACAATGTAAAAAACACAATTTACTACAGTTTCTTTGAAAACATCCGTTAATAAATAGTAGAGGAATTGTCTGCTAAATTCGAGCGGAATTTTCTATGGCATGTAATTTGCATTTAATTTAGCAGGTATAGGTCGAAAATGATGTCTTAACTCCCTTTGGCATCTCGACCTTCGCCTTTGTGACATTATAATGGTAACAAATCCGCAGCGTTACCAGATTTCTTAACCTCCCCTTCTATGCCGGTAGAAAGGGAGGTTTTTTTATGCCTTTTGATAAGCATTTAGTATATTCTATTGCAAAAATGAATTTTATTATTGTATATTTACAACATGAAGTCACGAAAATTATACAACAGAATTTCTCTGCTACGAGAGGAAAGAGGTGTTTCCCGTAAAGAGCTTGCTGAAAGAATCGGGGTTAACTTCCAAACGGTCGGGTATCTGGAACGGGGAGAATACAACCCAAGTCTCGATTTGGCATTCAGGATCAGTGAAGTCTTTGGATTACCCGTCGAATTCATCTTTTCGACCAAGCCGATGAAACCAATCAGTGAGCAGTTATTTGATCGGGCGCATGAAAAAGGAGGCATTTGATATGTCAAAAAGGATATCTCTAAGAAGCAAAAAAATAGGTGTGGTTATAAATTATCTAAGTCTGCTGTGGTTTGTTGCCTTGTTTTATACCGGGGAACATATTATTGGATGGAGCACGGTGTTAGTCGCTGCAATTCTTGTTTCCATTCTTATTATAATTATCACATTTGTTACGGTGCATGTAAATAGCGGATTGTGGAAGTTAATTCACTCAAAAATAGAAAAGCTCGATGAGCGTGAGATTTATGTCACACATGAGTCGCTCAGATATTCTTATGCTATAATGAGCATTATTTTGTTACTGATTATTTTTGTGATGGCATTGACATCAATGGGGAAGGATGCACTCGGACCAATACTTCCTGCAGGTCTCATATACTTTGCGCACACGCTCCCATCATCAGTGATTGTATGGAAAGAAAAAGATTTATTAACATAGAGCATAAGCGGAGGATTTTATGTTTTGTCCTAAATGTAGAGTTGAGTATGCAGGAGAAGTTGAGGAATGTAAGAACTGTAATACTCCCTTAATTCCAGAACTGTCTCCCGATTCTTTAAAGTCACCAATAGTCCCCAGAGGAAGTAAGGAGACGTTAAGGATGGTAACTTTACTGACAATGATTGGGATGGCTTACTCATTTATCTTCAAGGCACTCTGGACGATTTTTCCGAACCTGTATTTAGTGCCGGGAGTCAGTCAGACATCAACTATTTTAGTGCTGCTCAGCAGTCTTTTTTTAGTTTCTTTTTATATTTTGTTCCTGCGTGGGTATATCAGAAAAGAAAATATTAAGTTAAAAACCGTCTCCGTATTAGCTTTGACAGGTATTTCGATTCTAAGTTTGTTGCAAATGAAAGGTGTGATGCTCGCTTTCAGATCCGAACTTCCGCCCACATTACTTTTATTCTTGTCAAAAATAACCATCGATCCCATTATGCCCTGGATTAGTTCTCTCTGCATGTTCATCTTTTTCTTGAGGTTTCACGAGCAAACATCACGAGCAGGCGAGGAAGCTTTATTGAAAGCAAAGAAATTTGCAATAATCGGATCAGGTCTCAGTGCCCTTGTTCACACTTTTATTATTGGAAATTATCAGATTTACCCAAGTTTTAGATACACATTTGATCTTAATTTTTACACTTTCTTGATTTCATCTCCCTTTATTGTTCTGAGCTTCGCGTTTGTACTCTATTTCTACATCACATTTTACAAGTATCTGGGGCGCACACGGTAGCGTAGGCGTCTCTGCCTGCGTTTTTTTACAGGGATATTCAGGATAAGTATTGAGTACGAGGAGTTTCATTCGTCATAAAGTACATAATCACAAGACTGTAGGGGCACGTCGCACGTGCCCTCTTCACTGATCCGAAGATTCCCCCTCATCATCCTTATCCCAATCCACCTTACACGTCCCATTCTTATCCACCAGCATATCCAGCTTTTCGCAGTACAAAGCGATAAACGTCCGGCAAGTCTTAGACCCATCGGCAAGTTTATCCGGCCATCTCGCGTGTTCGCAGGTTAGGTCGCAGTATTTCATTTTTGGGAACTCTCCTAAAATGTAATTTCTTGTTATCCCGTATTAACTAACTACATTTGATTTTGATTCGCAAGATTCGCTCATATTTTCGGATCAAAACGAATTGAAGTTGAGTTAAATCTTGAAGTTGATTGGATGGGAAGTTAAGTTATCAGTACGCTGAAGAAGAGATTGCTTCGCTTCGCTCGCATTGATATAAACGGAGCGAATCAAATTGAAGAGTTTTTATGGGAGTTATACAATTGTTACGGTTAAGAACTGGTATCTTGGTTTTGGTTGCTGTTGTGTTTATGGCGGCACAAGCCTTCGCAGAGCCAATACAGCTAGATTGGGATAAGGCATGGAAACTTGCACTTGAGAGGAGTGAGCAGGTTGCTTCGGCACGGGACGAGATTGCAAAGGCCGACCACCAGATCGGTGAAGCTTATTCTGCTGCGATGCCAACAGTTGACGTTACCGGAGTTATGCAGCATTATTTTATGCTGCCTGAAATGATCATGATTCTACCAGGTGCATTGATGGGATCTGGTGACTCTACTTCGGGACCTCCACCTGATATCAGACTCAAGACCAAACGTGGGACTGAGAACACAGCTAATGCTTCCATTGACATCAATCAGCCGTTGTATACGGGTGGCAAACTCGGAATTGCCCTTGAACTTGCAAAAATTTATAGTGAGATCAGCAAATTAGGATTAAAAGTAACATGGGAAGAGCTCAGGCTGGCGCTAGTACGAATTTTCTATGGTGCTCTGCTAACTGAAGAGTATATGGCAGTCAGCAATGAAGCAATTACTCAGGCTGAACGGCATTATAGGCAGGCACAGAACCTCTTTGATCAGGGTATGGTAAGTGAGTATGATTTGATCCGTGCAAACGTCGCTGTGGCGAATTTGCGTCCACAGGTACTTGAAGCCGAGACTGCCCGAGATATGGCGTATAAGGGGCTTTTGCATATGATTGGTATGGATATCGACAGTGAGGTCGAGTTAACCGGCAATCTGGAGATCACACCTGAAAATTTACTTGATTATGATGCTGCCGTCAAAGCGGCAATGAGCAATCGGGATGAGTTCACCCAGCTTGGTCTACAAGCTGAGATGTATGAAGGTCAATATAAAATCGAAAAGCACAGCACACTCTGGCCAAATGTCATATTGAACATGAAGTATGAGACGATGGCGCAGGCAGATGACATGAACATAAGTAAGTATGAATTCCTGGGGGGATTCGGGGGTAGTTTGATAGTTCAAATTCCACTGTTCGATGGATTTGCTTCCAAACACAAAGCTGAAACAGCATTGATAAATAAACGGTCAGTTTACCGTCAGCGAGAGCTGCTTGAGCGTGGTGTGAAAATTCAGGTGTTTGAAGCACAGGGGAACTATCGTAAGGCAACAGAGAGGCTTAAAGCAGCAAGAGAAACTCTGAGTCAGGCAACCCGAGGCAGTGAGATTGCTGAAGTCAGATACAAAGAGGGCGTAGGGACACAATTGGAACTTCTCGATTCCGAACTCCAGGTGAACAACAGCAAAGTAAACGTCCTGCAGGCTCAATATGATCTAAGAGTTGCTGAGGCGACCTTTAGACGGGCTATGGGATCTGGTGTTGGATCGGATTAAGCGGACCTCAGCTTGATCGAATATAGTCGATCGGAAATGTTCAGTTTTTGAGGAATTCCACTACCCTGTCTGTCTCAGAATGTGAGGTAGTGAAACAGTTGCTTAGAGTGAATCCGTCTGTTGACGGATTGTCGAACAGGAATGTTCTGACCTACTGAAAACAAAAGAAAAGGGCTATGCACTCATTGTGCATAGCCCTTTTCTTTGTAAAAGTCTTTGTCGAAATCTATTTGATAAGCGTCATCTTTGAGAAGAAAGTGTTGGCTGAAGTTTGCATTCTGACGATATAGATTCCGGCTGAAACGTCTTTTCCGTCCCAGATTACCTGATGGTGACCAGCATTGAGAAGGCCAGTCTGCAATGTCTGAATTAACCTGCCGCTAATATTGTAGACTGACAGGTTGACATCCATCGGTTTATCCACTGAGAAAGGAATGACTGTTGTGCTATTGAATGGATTTGGATAATTTGAACCAAGGGATAACTGAGTTGGAACATTCGCCTGATCGTTTAGACCCAACCAGCCGACATTATTAATAATCAGGTTTTCCCATGTCATTGCGAGATTGTTTATCTCATCCATTGCTTCAATAATAAACCAGACCGAATCACCCTCTGCGAGATTCAAGCGAACTGTAGCATCAACGGGGACGCTGAAGTAATATGTTTGAAAATTATCCTCTGCGGGTCTGGATAAATATGGTTCAGCATATGCCCAGTCTATGTTAGGGTCTTGTGGGTGAAGGTTACTGAATTTGGCTCGAACGGAGCTTATATCATGTAATTCATCTGCAACGTCCGCTGAAATAACCCAATCTTCGTTTGATGTGAAAGTGTTTACTTCGACATTGTTGATTTCAGGTGGTTCCAAATCGGTTTCACCTAACTTTCCTGCGAAAGCCATCCACACGATGTCGTCAGGTCCTGCAACTATTTGAGCTTCAGTGAGGGTACCACCTTCAAAGCCATCGTCAAAAATAGACACCATTGTTTCAGGTTCACTCCAAGAATAACCTCCATCATCGGAATGATTCAAAGAAAATCCCTCAGAAGGTACCTGACCGTAAATATTTGAACCTACAAATATTCTGCCATTGGAGGAGTAAGTACCATTTGTACTGGAAAAAACTGATCTCACACCATCGTACTGTAGACTGTCCAAAGTAGTTATGGGATCAAATTGATCGTTGCCATAACCGAGCCATGAGTATGTATACCAGTTATGATTAAATTCTCCCAGATTTGGAACACCTGTGGTACCAAAGACCCAGGGGGTTCCACCCTCGTTCACGTCAGGATATAACATCAAGCTTGGGTAAGCGGAATTACTCGGGTATTGAAAAACGTTCCACTCATCATCATCCGCTCTCATGTACCCAATTGAAGTACTTTCATCTGAGTTATTAATCACAGTAAAGTAAACATATCCGAATAGATTATCCTGATCAATCGGATTAGTTGCAGCAAGCTGATAGCTTTCATATGTATCACTGGATGCACCTGTGAATACAGGTTCATCAATTTCGTTTAAGCCTGCATTTGCCCTCAGTGTGTAGTGATCGTACCGTTCAGTTTCCTCATTGTATATCTGAAACAGAATCCAGAGGTAGTCGTTGATGTGATAGGTTATGTGCGGGAAAAGATGTTCAGTATTTAAATTAATTGCAAGCTGAATCGGACTCTCATTCCATGAGATTCCACGGTCGGGTGATTTGAATGCTAAAATGGCAGCTCTCTCACCATCATCGGAATCATAATTCATAGTCATTATTACATAAAGGTCGCCATTGACATCTATACCACCATCTGCCCATTGGAATAATCCACCTCGCTGCTCGTAAATCATCTTATAAATGATATCGCCATCAGTATTAATCTGGATGTCGTATAGACCGTTAACACGATGTTGAGGGTTATCCTGCCAGTTTATGTATGGGAGAATAGTGAAAATGTGCAGAGTTCCATTATTGTCTACGACCGTACCATAGTTATCGCAGATTGGGCCCCAGGCGTGTTCTCTTTCTTCATCATCTCCCAGCCACATACCATGGTCACCTGTATCCATAATTTCTGACCATGTACGTCCGTAATTCACCGAATACCTGTAACGGTATGTTCTGAACACCTCAAGGTCTCGTTCTGGACCTGATGGATCCTCAGATGGATTACCCGGTGTTATGGTCTTTTCACTTGGAGAATTGTCTGCATTGATATTAGCATATGCAAAATTGCCACATATGAACAGCAATGCAAAACAGGACGTAAAGACCAAAAAGTACTTAAAGTGGATCATTTCGATACCTCAAAAATTTGTGTTTGTCGCACAAAAATGTTGAACGAAGGACAAACCGATACTATGCTTAGTTTAAGATTGTAACCAAGAACAGGCAAATTGTCAACAGTCAGCCGGGAGAAAATTTCAAAACACACTTCATTCCTCAAAATAATACGCATTTTTTACAAGTAGTTTTGTCCCATTGTGCTGTTCACAGAGCCAAATTGATAAATTTCGAGTTAATTTTGAAATAATCACAAAAAGTGGTTGATATCAAAATTGATTCTCGAGGCACCAATGGAAATATGTTGATTAATCCTTTAACTCAACTGTTTAACCGGGCTTAGTCAATTAAAGCAGAAAGCAAAATATAAGGCTAAGATACTTCAATTTATCAGAAAGTTAATTATTTCTAAGTGAACTCTTTTGTACAGAAATAAATAATCTCAATTGTCCTTACAGCAAGGACTTTAACGCCTCATCATCAGGATGCAGAATGGTTACAGTAAAACTGGTTGATTAACAGGTTTCAACTACGCGACAGTGCTGTTATTCGTCTGGTGAGTGAAAGCGGATCCGAATATTCATCCATCGCTAGATAAGTTGTGCGAATTGTCAATGTGGGAGATGCGTCTCTGGGTAGAATACAATAAAACCTAATCAAGTGTTTTATTCAATTGTAATCAGTAAATCACCCTTGTTAACAGCCATACCTGGAGAAACAGCACACTTTTTCAGAATACCGTCAATAGGAGCAGAGATTTCATTTTCCATTTTCATAGCTTCAACAACAATTACTCCCTGTCCTTTCTGTACCGTTTCACCTACTTCCCGCAGGAGTTTTACAATTAATCCTGGCATAGGAGCCTTAATCTCTCCTATCTTTTCATGTTTCTGAGCCTTGTTTCCCATCAATTTTCTAATTGAATCTGTTCTTTCATCACATATTTTTAGATCAACACTATCGCCATTAACCTTGATATTATGCATATCAGAGTTATGGTTAACTTCAATTTGGAATGGATGGTGATTGATTTTCAGGGATGTTACACCATTCAGGTTGCTGTAACTGTCAAGTTTAATTGAATCACCATTAATGGATGGATTTTCCTCCCATCCGGCAGATGGAATTTCAACGTTGTGACGCTTGCCTTTCAAATCTATGAAGAATTTCATGTTAACTCAGAGTTCCAAAAAAATTGATGATAATTAAAACTAAGATAAAATCGTTCGAATTCAAACGATAAGAAAATTCTATAATTTACTCAGGACAAATATTTTGTTATAAATCTTGACAATTTAGCGTTGAGACGTTAACTTTGGTCATTCAAAAGTTTGTAGCAGGCTCTCCTTGTTTGATTTAGTGGGAGTTCAAAAGTCCTGAATTTGATTTTCTTCAGTGTTTCAGTGTTTAAGATTAGGCCGAGATGAAAAAAGCTTCCTGGAAGTTGTTGATCATGCGGGATGGAAAATCTTCGCAACGCACAATAAACTTCTCTCGTCAAAAAGCCATTTGGATCGCTTCATTTATTTTTATCATAATCGGATCTATGAGTTTCATGGCGAGCCGTTTTGTGAATCGGCATTTGACTCAAATTGCTTTAAATGAAGTAAAGAATGAAAACCTCGAGTTGAGAAGACAACTCGTTGTTATGGATGACCGTGTAGCTGAAATTCAAACCAACCTTACAGACCTTTTTGAAAAGGATGACCACCTCCGACTTACCGCTGGAATGCCGCGTATTGATGATGAAGTTCGGCAAGTTGGCATCGGTGGGGCAACTCCACATAACATCGCTTATGGCAACGGCGATGAATCCATCCAGCAAATGATTTTTGACATTGATAAAATTGAACGTGAAATTCGTTTGCAATATTCCAGCTTTTTAGAAATTGATAAAAAAATCAGATTGAATGCCGATCTGATAGCACACACACCTTCGATTCGACCTGTTGAAGGGGGATATACAAGCTCGCGCTTTGGGATGCGAACGGATCCTTTTTCTGGAAAATGGAAACAGCATAATGGGCAAGATATTGTACAGGTACGCGGAGCCCCGGTTTATGCAACCGCAAATGGCAAGGTTGTTTTCTCCAAAAACGCACCTGGATTTGGTAAACTTGTGATTATCGATCATGGTTATTCGTTCAAAACTTCATATGGCCACTTAGGTAGATTGCTGGTAAAGAAAGGTCAAACAGTTGAGCGGGGACAGAAAATTGGTGAGATTGGCAATACAGGAAGATCTACTGGTCCTCATCTTCACTATGAAGTAACTGTAAACAAAAAAGCTGTAGATCCAATTGATTACATGTACGATGATTTCGCAGTAAGAAGTTATAAATAAGAGATATTTAGCTTATTCAATTCTGGAGAGCTTCTGTCTTCTTCCGAACATAGATAAAAGGACGTAACCCAGACCGGCGATAAGTGCTATTAGTGAGATGCCCATCCAGACATGGATGGGTTTTTCTGTATAGTCAAGTAACAATCCCCCAATTAATGGTCCAACAGCCCACCCCATCATCAGCACCATACTGTACGCACCCATGTAAGCTCCTGATTTTCCAGCTGGAGCCAGTGATGATACGTATGCACTCGCGGTCGGACTTTCAATCATCTCACCAAATGTAACAATGATGATTCCCGTTACAACACCCATAAAACCACTTGCAAATCCAACACCAAGATAGCCGACCGCATATAAGATTGCCGCGATAATCATGAGCCGCAGGGACTTCAAGTGCCTGATCTTGTGTGCAAGAGGTACTTGAAGGATTGCTACAATCATGGCATTTATAAAGAAAAACATGCCAATTTGCATTTTTGGAAGACCCAAATTGGATGATGAATGGATTGAAACAGTCATGAGTAGTTGACCTCTGACCAGAGTTAAGAGTAAAGTTACACCCAGGAAAAGAACCACATATGGGTCTTCTTTGATGAGTCGGAAAGTATTACTCTTTACGCCTACCGGTTGTGGTGTCCAGGTTTCTTTGACCTTGGCGGAAGTTAGAATGGTGACAATAATGAGTGTAATGGCTGTTGAAACGAATAACCAGTGATATCCGAATCCGATTATTAATCCACCAATTGCCGGTCCAAGAGCCCAACCAAGATTTCCGCTAACTCGTATTACACCATATGCTTCCCGTCTTTTCTTCACTGGGGTTACATCTGCTACTATTGCGTCAGTAATCGGCATAATTGAGCTACCAAGAATGCCACTGATTGTCCAGAATATCGCAAAAACCAGAAAAATTTGTTTCGACCAGACTAAATAAGCGATCAATAGGAATGTTATTGAGCGGGAAGCTAAAGATGGAACGAGAAGTCTCTTCCGACCAAACCGATCCGAAAGTGAACCTCCAAATGCTCCCATGCTCGAACCAATTATTCCTGAAATAGTGAGCATCAGTCCGATTTTAGTAACCGGAATTGAGAGCTCCTCATTTAGATAAAGTGACAGAAACGGAATTGATAATGCAAATCCGAGCGAGCTGATGGATCTGATTAATGCGACCCAGGCTATTGTCCGGTCAATTTCAAGAAGACTCTTTACAAATTTGAATTTAATCAGATTGTTATGAAGGGATTCTTTCAAGGACGCCAACGTTGAGCCAAAGGAATTCTCCTGCCAAATCCAAAAGCCTTGGATGTGAGTTTGATACCCGGAGGAGCCTGCCGACGTTTATATTCGCTTAATCGAACGAGTGAAAGAATTCTCTCTGAAATGTTTGAGTCAAATCCTGCTTTTACCAACGCGGGATGATCCAATCCTTCGACTATGTGTTTTTCGAGAATGTTATCAAGAATATCATATGGAGGTAATGAATCGGAATCGAGTTGATTTGGACGCAATTCTGCTGATGGTGGTTTAGTTAATATTGAATCCGGAATAATTTCTTTTTCTCGATTTATCTTATGACAGATCTCATAGACCATCGATTTTGGAACATCCGAGATTACAGCCAATCCCCCCGCCATGTCTCCATAGAGAGTGCAATATCCGGTAGCCAGCTCAGATTTATTTCCCGTTGTCAATAAAAGGTGACCATTTTTATTAGATAATGCCATTAGGAGGTTTCCACGGATACGGGCCTGGATATTTTCATCCGCAACGCCAGGATTATCAGCACTGAGTATATCGGGGATAGAGTTAGTGTAGGAATCCATTAATTTTGAAATTGGTTTGATCTTGTATGATATGTTTAGGTTCCTGGCGAGATTCTCAGAGTCATAGATTGAGCCATCACTGGAGTAATGTGATGGCATCAGCAGAGCCTCCATGTTTTCGGCACCAAATGCACGGGCTCCAATGACTGCCACAAGTGCAGAATCTATACCACCGGACAAACCAACAAGCCCTTTGGTAAACCCGCACTTCCTGGCGTAATCTCTTGTACCAAGGACCAACGCATCGATTGCTGCTTCAATATCATCAGCTGGAGATTTATATTCAATGCCTTTTCCATCAGTATCAAAGAAAAGCAAATCTTCTTTGAACTCCCGACCCTGACAAATTAACTCACCTTTTGAGTTAAATGCCATGCTGTCACCATCAAAAACCAGGTCATCGTTTCCACCTATTGAGTTAACAAAACAGAATGTCGTTTTGTGATTGGTAGCAAAAGCACTAAACACCTTTCTCCGGAAATGTCTTTTGATTAAAGTGAAGGGAGATGCAGCTATATTGATAATGATTGAAGCACCCGCTTTGACCAATGCTTCTCCTGGATCGGTATTATACATTCTGTGCTTCCAGAAATCGGGATCATTCCACACATCCTCACAAATGGTAATCCCGATCTTCATTCCGTGGAATTCAATTACATCAACACTCTGTGCTGGATCAAAATACCTACTCTCGTCGAAAACATCATACGTGGGGAGAAGAGATTTTCTTTGCACAAATGAAATTTTGCCATTATCGATAAGAGCTGCTGAATTGTAGAGACCCTTTCCAAATTTCCCATTGTGTCTTTCCGCAAAACCAACTATTACACCGATACCAGAGACTGAATCAACCACTCGATCAAGTGCACCGAGGTTTTGATCGATAAACCGGGTTCTTTCGAGAAGATCGTGTGCAGGATACCCGGGAATACATTGTTCAGGAAATACACACAGGTCAGCACCCGAATCCTTTGCTTGCCCAGAGATTTGAATGATCTTATTGGCATTCCCCTGGAAATCGCCTATTGTAGTGTTAATCTGTGCGAGTGCTATTTTCATCTATTCTGTTCACGTAAAGGAGTTGACTTATTTTGCGCTATGAGAATCGAAGAACGACCGAAAGTTGAACGATGCAACCTGAAGGCCATCTCATCAATAAACATCAATTGAATTTAGATTCGCAATTATTCTAAGTCAAGCAAGCAATGATTATTCGTCTCGATAGAAATAAGGAATCAATGCATAACTGCCAAACTATGTGCTGAAACGAACCTGGTGGCATTGACTTTCAAATCCCCGAACCTTGACATAACTTCTTTTTTTTTCTATCTTCCTCTTGTACATTTTAACATGTAGGTTTTTGGAGGAGCCTAAAGTGTTAAATATACTATATTAAACTACGCGTTTTGATTTCTCCTTAACAAATACCTTTCAAAACCCAAGCTGCGGAATAATTATGTATGCATTTAAGGACCGTGATAAGACCATTCCGATGATCCAAATGTTACTCTTTGGAACATTGGTAGTTGCGACTCCGTTTGTCGTTGTTGTTAGATATCTTCAGGGCGCAGTCCATGATTTATCTCACCTGATGTGGTCACCTTTTGGGATCGAGATTCCTATTATTGCTACTGCCGTTGTTGCAGGATTTATTGCATTTATCGTTTGGCAAAGAAGTAAGATCAATAAAGTCAGCCTTACCGCATCACTGGTTATTGTTGCGATGATAACCCTTGCTCAAAATGTACAGGATCTTTATGGTGATATGTCTGTTTATGATCTGCAACGGAATTGGCACTATATTGCATATGGAGGTTTCTCATTCTTTTTCTTCCAGGCATTTTTTGCACGCGGTATGTCCATTGCTCACATGATCTTTTACTCATTCGTTTGCGCAATTGGTATGTCCGTTTTTGATGAGTTCTTCCAGTTCTTCATGTCTAACAGAATTTTTGATATTTCTGATATTGCAAAAGACTCCTGGGGATCCATCATTGGATTGATTCTTGTTCTATTTGTTTCCCAAAAATGGGGAACAGTAAACTTGGGAGAGCACACAGTCTGGCAAAAAAGGTTAATAGATTATGTAAACAATCCCTTAGGTGCGTTCACTGTGATCGGAACCTTTTCCTTTATGTTAATTATTAACAGTCCTTTATTGACTGATGATCGTCATGCTTTCTTATTGATGATGGTAGTTTGCGCTGCAACTGTGTTTACACTTGTTATCATCCATCTTCTTCAATTTCCTCGCATTCGCTTAGCAATCATTTCCACCACAGTAGTTTTTTTGTTATTGCTTTCTGGCAGCTTCTTTATGCATAAAAACTCATACATTACATACGCGAAAAATGGCTTGACAATTTACAAGGGCCTACCTATTGTCGGATGGGATGTGATGATTTACCCCAGCGGATTTCCACGACTTGTCGATAAGAAACATTTCTTTAATGGTCAGGACAAACAATTCTTTCTAAAACAGGATAATGTAGATATCATCCTGTTTGGCAGTGGGTATGAAGGTAATGGTGCTAAGGGATTTAAAATGGAAGAAGGAGCCTTCTTTATATACGATGAGTACCATCTTAAAGCCACACAGGTGATTATCATGAAGACTCAAGATGCAGTCAAGGTCTATAATCGTTTGATGGAAGAAGGAAAGAGTGTTTTATTTGTGTTACACAGTAACTGTTAGTGGTAAGGATCTCTCTTATGGGGCATTGTTTAATGTTCGCAGTTGGAGTCAGGCCTAGATGATGCAAAGAATACAACAAAAAAAGCTGTTCGTTATTGGGTGGATCGCATTACTCTGCCCATTATCAATTGTACTTGCTTTAATGATATTTGGTAGAACGTCATGGGTAAAAGATAAGTCACAGATTGGTGGATATTCTGAGGCTATGGACATTGTCGATTATGGTCGAAATTACATGCGTCAAGGTGATTTTCAGATGGCTTTGTTTCACTTTAATGCCGCATTAGAAATTCAACCAGGCATAGCAGAGACTTACATGGCGCTGGGGAATCTGTACCACCGAATTAAAAATAACAATGCTGCAATATCAAGCTTTCAAAAGGCGATAAGCTTATCCCCTCCCAAGAAAGAGGTGATTTATAATGACCTTGGAATGATTTATGTTGAATTGGGTGATTTTCAATCAGCAACAAAGAATTTCCGCAAGGCAGCTACACTGGGTATTAGACAAGCACTAATATGGCGAAATATAGCGATGGCAGAGATGGAGTTGGATAATTATGATAAAGCAATATATGCATGTCAACAGGCGATTAAGAATAGACCAACACTGAAGAACCAGTACACTGAAGAACCAGTACACTGAAATGCTAAAAGAGAAACTCGCTGAAGATTTAAATGATGATTGCCATCAAATAGTTGAGAGGCTTCTGTCTCAAGAAATAGATGAGAAATTCCTTAGTACTTATGATGATAAAGTGGTTCAGTACTGGATGCGTCGTGAGCCATTTTTGTTTGAAGATATCCTCTGTCTCGCAAGGGCGTATGAGGAAAATGGTCAGATTGACAAAGCGATAGACAATTATCGCAGAGTGACCAAAATGCAACAAAATCGATCTAGCATATACAACAGATTAGGATTATTGTTGGCTAAACAAGGCAGATTTGATGAGGCTGAACTGATATTTGTTGAGGCACTTAATGTTAATCCAGACAACCAGGGGGCTCAAAAAGCTCTCAAGAAATTGAGGACAACAGGTAGTTATTAGACTATCTGTATTATCCTGTTGGTTACAATAGCTGTTCATGGTTTGATGCAGTGAAATGTTTGAGGTAAAAAGTGAAGATTAAGAGAAAGCTATATTTTTACGGATGGCTCGTTTTATTTGTTCCAATGAGCCTCGTAGTAGGGTTGCAATTTCTCTATTTGGAAGAACTGCCCTGGGTAAAAAATCAATCGAGTAGAGGTGCTCAAGCTGAAGCTTTGACTGCAAATTCACTCGGTCTGATCGCGATGAATAATGGTTCTTTTCAAGAAGCATATGGTCAATTTAAGTTTGCTATTAAAACTAAACCCGATTATGCTGAGCCTATCATGAACCTTGGAATTTTAAGCCATAAAATGGGGAATGAAAATTTGGCTATCCAATATTTATGGCAAGCTATTGATAAGAATCCAAGAAAAAGGGATATGATTTACAATAATCTTGGATTGGTTTACGCAGCGAGGGCTGAGTATGATACCGCAAAAGCTATGTTTCACAAAGCTTTAGATCTTGGGCTCAGACCTGCTCCGATTTGGAAGAACATCGGCCAGGTAGAAGAGGCCCAGGGAAATATTCCATCTGCGATAAAAGCCTACTCCAATTCTGTCGAAAGCAGACCTACATTAATGAATATGTATGTTGAAATTCTACAGGAAGCTCTGTATTCACAGGAGAACGATGATTATTCCGGGAAAGTGCGTGCACAGCTTGATAATGGCATCAAGGATGAAGATCTCGCACCATATGACTCCGTAATTGTTAATCTATTTCTAAGTCGCAATATTAAGGTAGCTGAAAGCTATAAAGATCTTGCAATAGCTTTCGAAATGAATGGACAGATAGATGAAGCAATTTATAATTTCCGTGAGGCTCTTGAAATCAAACCTGACTGGTCTGCTATTCAAAACAGAATTGGGATTATATTTGCGAAAGGTGAAAATTATCAGGCTGCTAAACGAGAATTCGAAGGAGCATTAATGTCAAATCCTCACAACCAGGAAGCAATTCGTAATCTTGAGATGGTGAATGAGAGAATTCAGAAGAAGCTATAAAAAATAGAACTGAACATTACTAAGAAGATCATAAAAATATTTTCAGTCTATTTTTAAAAGGCGCAGGATGTGCATGAAATCTTGTTGTCATTTAAGATGGGATTGATATAAGATGTTTGCATATAACTACGGCTCACAACCCCAGAGCATATTCACAAATAGCAATGGAATTCCCTAAAACTCACTCTGTGAATGCTTCAATTAATGTTCAGACGATCTAATTCCATCCATAGTCCTTTCCAAATTTGACAAAACTCATGTCAACAAATTCATCTGTGTTATATTATTGTTAATTAAGATATAAAAGATGTTTTGATGATTGACAGTAAAAAATCTATTCCATCTTGCTTGCATTTTTTATTATTTTGGAGTTTATTAGACAAAGAGAAGTTGCAAATATAATCAAGAAAGGAGGTTTTTATGATTGATGTTTCTACATATCCAAAGAGTCTAACTTTGCGTGGTGAAACTGAAGTAAGTGTGCAAATAATGCATCCTCGACTGGAGGACAAACTCAGACAGTTTATGGGAAGTATACCTGCAACAGAACGAGTTCATTTCAGAGATGATGTTTCTGATCCCGAAGTAATCCATCAATGGTCGAATGATATTAATTTGGAAAGAGTTATTCCTCTTCTGGCAATTAATACAGATGATGATATTGTAGCAAATTGGACACTTCACCACAGAGAGCATGGGTGGATTCGGCATCACGGTCACATTCGTGGTATTGTAACTCCCAAATGGCGAAACAAAGGTCTTGCGACTCTGATGGTTCGTGAATTACTAAGAATTGCCGGTTCTATGGAGATTGAAAGAGTGGTAATTGAGCTTGTAGAACCGCAAATGCAGCTACTTGAAAGGTATAGAAAGATTGGTTTCAAAATTGATGCAGTTCTTAAAGACTGGGTCAAGGACTTCAGTGGTAGATATAACGATATTCATGTCTTATCAACTCAACTTGAACCCGCCTGGCAGAAGATGGAAAATCTTATTTTTGATTATGGCACTCACGGTGGATAGAGAATAAATTGTTTCAGCTGTCAGCCTTCAGTAACTGATTTAATCAAATACTGATTGCAGGCAGCTGAATACTAGTTTCAGCAAATTGCATTATTCTCCGCCATTCTTGTTCATCCCTTCACCTACCTGCTTCACTTACCATACGAAACATTCTAAGCCACGAATTCTCTTGTTGACCCATTGCTTTTTATTGGTCAACTGAATCCAGATACTGGAATTGAGGAGATTTTTTTGTTGTGCAATTATCGCACATATTGTGCAATATCTTCACTATTTGGGTTCAATTGTTTCCATCTGGAGGAGATTAACAAAGGTTCTGAAGTATAAATCTTTAATTATAAATGTAATGTCGTTGATTCCAGTGAGAAGAACTTGACGATAGAATTAAATTGACTCTGAAATTAAAAACTCGGCAGGATAATTGCTTCAAGTTTGAAAACATAGGGTTGAATAAAAACTTTCTTGTGATTAGTTATTGCTACCTGCTCTTCAATTATTTATATTTTTGGGTTAGGTAAATTTCCGAACATTTTGTTTGGAACAACGTATAACCATAAAACGGTTTTTTTTACTCGAAAAAAAGGATATTTCAGGTGCAAAGCAAAGTTTATTTGCAATTCAGCAAAAGCCGAAACCAAAAGACATCAGGAGACAAAATGCACAGAAAACAGGCATCCGCGCTTTTAATCATGTTACTTACTGCATTGTTCATTACCGGAGCAACAGCTAAGAGTTTTAATGAACGATCGGAATCCTGGCTTGAGGTTACTGATAATGGCCAATCTGGAATTTCGATTAATATTGATTTTACGACAGATGAGATTAATCAAATTGGTTCTATTCCAGATTATTCTACACTGACTCAAACAGATAGTGGGATTGAAATCCCCATGATTTCTCGATTAATAGCTTTGCCCCCCGGACATCGCGCAGAGGTGAGGGTTATTAACCGACAAAGCACTCTTCATAAGGCTGGAGACACAAGAGCAAATCTTACTGGAACAGGAATCAGTAAACAGGATTTATCAAGCTTGCGTTTGGATCCACCTATGCCAGTTATAGCTGGATCAGTTGGATCGGTTAGAGGTGTTTCTGTTACCTCCGTTTCGTTTTATCCATATCAATATAACGAGGAGAAAGATGAGATTATTGAAAATATATCTTTTGAAGCAGAAGTAACTTTTGTGCGGGATAATAATATACAGGTTACGCGTCCTGTTCGAGATCTTCCCGGAAGTGACATGTCACGAATGCTGGATAGAATTTTGCTGAATAAGCCTCATCGGGACCCTTATTCCGAGGTTCAAGCTGATCACCGCGGTCGAATTTTGATTCTTCATCAGGATAATGATGATTTTGGTGAGAACGAACAACTATGGGTAGATAGCCTTGCCAATTGGAAAAGGCAAATGGGGTATTCCGTCGAAATTCTAGCTGTAAATGTAAATGTACAGGAAGGCGGACTTACAGGCCTCGAGGTTCGAAATCAGATCGTTAGAGAACGTTATATAAACCAAGAAGATCCTTTATCATATCTCATAATTATTGGTGCAGATTCGGTTCAGCAGAGACTCTGGTTTCCGACTGTCACTGATGATGTTTCAGGAGATCATCTTTATTCAGTGATGGTTGAAGATAACGAAGATGATATATACTTATCAGACATTGCCGTTGGACGCTTCCATTGTTATGATTTCAGTGAACTTAGAGGAGCAATTCTTCGCAGTATTCTGTACGAACGAGAACCTTATTTAGACCGTGGAGATGAATGGTTTACTAGTGCCCTCGTACACGCAGAGAATATTGCTGTTCCGGGTGGAGGATTTGTACCCTCAATGATTCATCTTGGTCGGTGGGAATTTGTAAAGTTGACCCGAGCCGGATATTCTGTAGACACTTTATGGGTTCCTGATGAGGATATTGATGCTGATGATGAGACAAGAAGACTTTTAGAAGATGGCAGAAGTTTTGTTTCGAGTCGAGGTTGGTTAGAAGCCTGTTTCGATGTTACCGGGGATGATCCTATTCTTGCATTCGTTGGCAGGAAGAATCCGTTTGTATTGGCGATTACTTGCTTATCCACGCCCACACAATCCAGATTTTTCCGTTCCGCAACACAAAACACTATTAACGGATCAATCAATGCCATCTCCCTTGATAACCTTTCGCATTCAAAAGTTAATAACAGTTTCATTGGTGGAGCTTTGAGGAGCTTTGTAGATTTCGGGTTGCTCAATGCCGGGTCAATCCTAAACCTTGGAAAGTTTCAACTTTGGTCAGATAATAGATATGAGCTGGCAGGATGGGCATTAGAGAATGTCGCAATAACCCGGCTAATGGGTGATCCAACAACCAAACTTTTCACAAAAGTTCCGGTCGAACTGACCGCTCATTATACAGATGCTCTGACTCTCGGAAGTAGGGGCTTCAGTGTGTATGTCGAAGCCGCCGGTGAAATTGTGCCCGGTGCCTGGGTGACGATCTGGCAGGAAGATAGGTTACATTTAGTCTGTCAACCTGGAGAGGATGGATGGGCGAGATTTACTTTCCAAGATGGTGATCTTGATGAAGGTGATTTAAGAATCACAATTAATCATGATAATTCGATTCCATATATTTCCTCAGTTGAAGTTGCTCAAGCCGAGGAGATGGTTGATATTGCAGGTATAGATTTTGAAGGTGATGATATCTTTGCAAACGGTGAGAATATTCAAACATCAATTACTTTTGCAAATAGTGGCAATGTCGACTTGAATGACGTAACTATTGAAGTGATTTCTGAAGATCCACTTGTTACCTTCAGTGACGATAGTTTCCAGATTGATGCTTTTAACAGTGGTGCCGAGAGCGATATTCAATTTGACTTGCAGATACATCCCGCAAGTCATGGCGGAAGATCGGTTAGAGTTCAGATAGATGTTTCAAGTGGTGAATCCACCTGGGAGCATTCATTTGCTTTTGAAACATCTGGGCATGTACTGACAGAACTTGGATTGGCCGTTGGTAATGATTTCCAACCGGGGGAGGTCGCCCAGTTGCTACCGACCATTTTGAATTCTGGAGATCTTGCAACGCCCGAAGTAACTGCAACGTTGGTTTGCATAGATGATGATTACATAACGGTTACAGAAAATGTTGTCAGGTATGAACCTATTGGTGGTGGTAGAGAAATGGAACCAGAGGGTCGTCTTGAAGTGGTAGTTGATGAATTGGCGATACCCGGCAATAATGTACGATTTATGTTGCTCCTTGATGCAGTAGAAGAGGACAATGCATTTGTAGACACTTTATTTTTCAATGAAATAATGGGACCCCTTCCGGAAACACCAGATCCCTTCGGACCCGATAGTTATGGCTATATTGCTTTTGACTCCGGGGATGTAAGTTGGGAGAAGTGTCCAGAGTATGATTGGGTTGAGATCAATCCATCCGAAGAAGAGGACTTTGTGGGTGAAGATTTAAGACTATTAGATCGATGGGATAGCCAGGATACATCAGTAACAGTAGATTTACCATTCAGTTTCAGGTTTTACGGTGAAGAGTTTGATGCCATAGCCGTAAATTCAAATGGATGGATAGCATTTGGAGATGACAAATCGATGTTTGTTGACGCAAGAAATCAGCAAATTCCAGGCATTCAGGGACCGGATGCTATGATCGCAGGTTTCTGGCAAGATATGATTAATCTTGACCCCGAGACTCGAGGTGTTTACACATTTTATGATGATGAGTCCGATCGTTTTATCATCGAATGGTCAAAAATGAAATTGTGGAGGGACAATACTGATCAAGATCAAAATGTGATTGAATTCCAAATTATTCTTTATGATCCAGCGGCTTTTCCAACCTCAACTGGTAACGGAGAAATTTTAGTACAGTACAAGAGCATTTATACATTTGGCGGAGATCAATGGGATAACTATTTCCATACGACTGGCTTAAAAAATCTCGATGGGTCAGACGGACTGGAGTATTGTTATTGGGATCATTATCCACGTGCAAATGCACATGTTGAAGATGAGATGGCGATTCTCTTCACCACCGACAGAATTGCAGTATTCGGTGGTATGAATGGAAGAGTTACTCTGCACGAGGATGAAGAGGAAGGAATTGAGGGTGTTACTGTGCAATCTGTGCGTACCGGTGCTCGTACAGAAACAATGGAGGATGGAAGGTATGAATTCGACCTGATTCCAGCAGGCAGAGATGAAATAGTATTTTCAAAACCAGGTTTTAATACCAATTCTGTCATAGTTGACATCAATCAAGATGAAGTATTGGTATTGAATGCTTCTCTCACACACCCTGAAATTATTGCCTCCTCTGAACCCGTTAACATCGAGGTTATGGAAGAGGAAGTTTCATTGGTCAATTTTGAAATTCAGAACAATGGAAACGGTCCTCTGGATTATTATTTTTCAAGACGTTTCTCTGATGGTTCCCAAACTATGTTTGCCTCTCAAGGTGAAGAGGATATTTCTTCACTGACTGAAGAAGATAGAAATATTCGGGGATGTGAATTTATCGGCGACAAAGTATACATTACGGGTGGTGGCGCGGGAAGAGACTTTGGAAATGAGTTTGTATATGTTTTTAACCATGATTTTAACAATGAATTAGTCCTTCAAAGTTCTTTCAGCCAATCCAGTGTTACCAGGAGTGGTTTCATGGATTTAGCTTTCGATGGTGAATTCTTGTACGGGGCTGAAAAGAGAAATGCAGAAGACTTTCCAGCTGTCATCGTCAAGTTTGATCTTGATGGGGAGGTACATAATACATTTTCATTGCCTTTGGAAAGAGCGGATGCTCCAACCCCGTGGGCATTAGCCTGGAATCCAATTGACGAGCAGTTGATTGTTGCAGGTGATGAGAGTGATGCATTTGTTCTTGACATAGAAGGAAACCTTGTCTCGAGGCATGAATTGAGTATACCAGGTGACGTTCTTAGAATCCGAGGAGCTGCCTGGAATCCATTGGATGAAGACAATATGCCTTTATACTTGCTCGATACGAATGTCGGAGCCAGATTACTTAAAGCCAGCCTGGAAACCGGTGAGATTAGAGAAGTTGCTGTTCTCAGAGAGGACGAAAGGGAAATCGGTGGATTGACGATTGGTTACGATTGGGACCGTTCAATGATAAGTTTAGGGATGATCGCAGGGGGAGTTGATAATGATTCAATTGATTACCTTGAAGTATTTGAACTCGGACCAAATACTCGCTTCCTTGAAATTTCTCCTGACATGGGGCAGATAGCTGCAGGGGAAAGTGCTAATCCAGAGCTGATTTTCAACGCTCAGGATATCCTTGCTGATACATACTCGTTTGGATTGGCGATTGAGCATAATGCAGCCGGTGAGGAAGTATTCATTGAGGTATCAGTAGTTGTTACGCCTGTAAGTGTTTCTGATCATGGAAATGGTGAAATACCACTTGAGTTTGCCTTAAATGCATCATATCCAAATCCTTTTAATTCAACCACGAGAATCGATTTTTCTTTGGCCGAGACTGCACCAACACGATTAGCAGTTTATGATTTGACCGGTCGATTAGTTTCGAATCTGATTCAAGAAAAATTGGAACCGGGTAAATACTCGGTTAATTTCAGCCCAGAAACAATGGCTTCCGGAATATATTTTTATAGGTTAAAATCCGGCCAGAACAGTTCAGTGAAACGAATGGTTTATCTGCGTTAACATTGGTTTTAACAATTTTCTTTGAAGACCCCGGCCGTTTTCCAGCCGGGGTTTTTTTTATGCTTTTCTGATGATCTATAAAAAGTATATGCAAAAGATGTGGTTTGTATATTTGTAATATATTGTTAATAAAATAAATAACTACTAATAAAACTTGTAGAAACCAGTGTAACTATTTGTATGTTGATTGATACTGGAAATGGAGCCGATATCAGAATTGTTATCAATAAAATATGTTTACACGTAATTATTTTACAATTAAAGCTTTAGAAGTAAATGATGCATATCTGAATCGAATTGATAAAATTCAGTTGTGCTACAATATCAATTGCTATATTACATTTAGGGTTCAGAATAGACAAAATCTGTTTAGTACTTTGAAAAAAAATGAATTATTTTGATAAATTTTGACATGGTTACTTTTATAGATCACAATAATGTCTTACTTTGCAAAATCCGTATAAGGAGTAGACTATCCTTGACGACAATTTCTAAACGCGAACAAAACTACAGATTGGGAAAAATGACTGATTTCGTTGGAATAATCATAACTTTTAGTATTAGTGTCTTTTTCTTGGTTGTTTTTTCAGCACAGCGTTTATATATTAAATTGCTCGATTTTCTGCGGGCAGGAGTGACAATGCTCTGCCATCTAAAAACTTTACCATACCTCCCCGCAAATTGCCGGTCTGTAAGCCATAGGCTGACAGTTTTAAGTTTAAATACCGTTGATTTACATCAATTTATGGTACCTTTTGTAGATAACTCTTTCAACAAAACTAAGAAGGTGTGCCAAATGGAACGTTCCGCGATCGTTTCCGTTGTGCTAATGTTTGCGCTGCTTTTAGCAGCCGGACCAGTTTTTGCTCAACATTTTGTTTTAGACCCGACCAATGGGGATACACATACACTTTTTGTGGCCTCAGCCACAATTGCAGGTGATGACCTCATAGAGAATGATGAAATTGGAGTATTCACCACCGCAGGGACCGTAAGAGGTCTGGCAGTGGTTGAAGAGAATGGGGCTATCCCCGAAATCACTGTTTTTGGTCAGGGTGACGAAGATGGTGGTTTTACCGATGGTGAAATCATGGCATTCAAGATCTGGGATGCCTCAGCCGAAGAAGAGATGACGGCATTTGTTTCCGGAGGTGCGATTATTACCTTTACCGCAAATGATGCTGACGCTATCTCTTTGGAAGTTCTTGATCAGCACTTTCAATATCAAACCACCGATGCAGAACACTTTCTGATTGTCTCTTTGGCTGATATTGATGGAACTTCAATTGCTATCGGCGACGAGATCGGTGTATTTACACCTGATAACGTTTGCGCAGGTGGTTACGTCATCACAGAATTAGATGGTGGCGATTTATTCCCTGCTGGTTTTAGCGCTTATGGTGGTCCAACGGGATTCTCGGTCGGTGAAGCACTTTCGTTCAGATTATATGATTCGAGCGAGGATACAGAGCATAATGCCAACGCGGACTGGGCGAGCTTCGATGCTCAGACCTTCCTGCCGGATAGAGTATCACCTATTTCTCGACTGTTTGCTTATACAAACCCAATACCAGCAATTCGGTTTTCAAATGCTTCTCTTGACTTTGGGGATGTCTACTTGCTTGATGGTGAAAGTTCCAGCATCAACTTGACAATCCTGAACAATGGGTTTGACGATTTGACGGTGAACTCTATTTCGAGCAATAATAATGCATTTACATTCGACTTTGATGACAATGCATTTGTCCTCGCACCGGGTGCGAGACGGGTATTTAACATTACCTTCGTTCCCCCCGAGGCTGGAAATATCGAAGGTGTGTTAACAATCGATAGTGATGATCCAAATGATGAAGAAGTTACTATCAACATGGAAGGTGTTGGTGTCGTGGCTGAACCTGCAACTCTTGAACTTGAGTCTGATTCAAATGATTTTGGGAGTTTGAATGTTGGCAGCGAGTCAACCTGGAACATGCACATAACCAACACTGGATATTACAATTTGATTGTTAACAGCATCGTTTCCAACGAAGATGCCTACGAAACAAATTTTGGTGGTGAACCCCAGGTTATTGCTGGAGGTGCTAGTTTGGACGTTACTGTAACGTTTGCACCTACTCTTCGCGGACAGCAACCTGCTACATTGACCATAACGAGTAATCATGGTGGAAATTTAGGTGTTGAAACGGTGGTTAACGTAACTGGTTATGGTAATGCGCCAGATATTGCACTGGATTCTGCAGCCGTCCGATTTGGTGGTGTAATCATTGATGAAGAAGGAACTGCCGTAGTTACAATCACCAACGTTGGTGAACTGAATCTGACAATTCAAGACGTTACAATACCTGGTGATATATTCAGCTCAGATTGGGCTGGTCAACTGGTACTTGCTCAGAACGCGGAAGTCGAGGTGACATTAACATTTGCTCCGACTGCTGAACAAGATTATCAAGAAACCATGACGATTACATCAAACGATCCGGGTAACGGTTCGCTCGAGATTCCATTAACAGGTACCGGTGATCCTTATCCACCAGCCGATCTTTCAATTGCTGTTGGTGACCAGAACCACAATTTCGGTGAAACGACCGTTAATTCTGATGCAGAATGGGTTTTCCCAATTACAAATAATGGTTATCTTGACCTGGTAATCAGCAATATAACTTCTGATGAAAACACATTCACTACCGATTTTCCTGGTGGAGATGGATGGACAATTGCAAGAGGCCAATCTCAGAATGTGACAGTGACTTTTGCGCCAACTGAAGTTGGAGATCGGAACGGCACATTAACAATTACTTCAAACGATCAGGGACAAGATGGATCGACTGATGAAGTGACAGTTGCTGGTACTGGTGTTGCCGAACAATTACCTCAGATTTCTACAAATCCGAATAATGTTGCATTCCCGGATAAAATTATTGGGGAGAGTACGACCGAGATTGTCACAATCTCAAATATTGGTCAATTAGAATTGACCGTCTCAAACGTTGCAATCGTGAATGACGCCGGCGGCGTTTTTGGCGTTTTGTACGAAGGTAATGCCTGGGACGGAAATGTAGTGATTCAACCCGCTGCATCTATTCAGGTTTCAGTATCTTTCTCGCCTGATGCAGTTCAAGATTTCACAGGTGATCTGAGAATAACTTCTGATGACAGGGATGATGGAACTATTGATGTCGAACTAACGGGTACCGGTCTTGTACAGCCTCCCCCAGACATTTTCGTAGCCCAGGGAGATTTATCCCATAACTATGGAAATGTACTATTCGGAACACAGACAACATGGCAGTTTGATATTACGAACAATGGTTATCTTGATCTTGTTGTTGACAGCATTTTAACAAGTCTCGGAGTGTACACAACAAATCTATCGGAAGATGGTGTAACCCTAGCGGGAGGTGAGTCCACAACAATCACTGCTACATTTGCACCTGTCGCGGGTGTGGAATATAATGGTACTCTCACAATATATTCAAACGATGACAATGATAATGAGAGTCCAATTCGCATCACAGTAACTGGTGTCGGTCTTGCGCCGAGAATCACAGTTGCCCCTGAAAATGTCGCATTTGGTGATGTTGTTGCAGGAAATTCCGAAACAAGTAGCATTCGGATAAGCAACCCAGGTAGTTCTGCCTTAACAGTCACTGAAATTCAGTTTAACAATAATGTCTTCAGTGGTGATCTTGGTGGTCAGCAGGTTATTGCCGTTGGTCAATTTATTGACCTCGAATTGACCTTTACCCCGACTGATATTGATGATTTTGAAGGAATACTTACAGTAATTTCAGATGCAGAAAACGACCAGAGCCTCGATATTCCATTGACAGGTGCTGGTGTATCTGCCTTCCAGTTTACACAAACAGGTGAATCCACAACATTAATCATTAATTCAGGACTTATAAACAATGAAGCAATGATTGAGGGTGATGAAGTTGGTGTGTTCACCCCAGATGGAGTTTGCGCTGGTGGATCAGTTCTCGGTGCAAATGGTTTTGATTCACCTATTGGTTTCAGTGCCTGGGGAGATGATCTGGGAACTCAAGATGTTGTTGAGGGATTCACTCGTAACGAAGCTTTCGCTTTCAGGTTATGGGATCGCTCTACCGGTACAGAATATGTTGCGTATGAAAACTGGTCACCCGAGGTTGTGCCAGTCTGGACAGCAAATGGTGGACCATATGTGATTCTTGAATTATTGGGTTATGACGATCCTCCACCAATTACCAGATTATCAGACAGTAATCTTAATTTTGGTGATGTATATCTGTTTGATGGTGAGAGTTCAGCACGTGACCTGACCATCAGGAACATTGGTGGTGCCAATTTAACAATCCAATCGGTTGTTAGTGATAACGACGCATTTAGTTTGGACTTCCCCAACCAGATAATTCTTCAACCTGATGCATCAACGACAGTTACAATTACATTTGTGCCTCCGGAACTCGGTGATATATCAGGAGTTGTGACGGTTACAAGCAATGATCCCCGTAATGGTGAGATGACAGTCAATATGGCTGGTGTAGGTGTTGAAGCTCCAGCACCGGATATTGGTGTCAATGAGGAATCGCATGCATTTGGCACAATAGAAGTAGGAAGTCCTTTAACGTGGACACTTGTAGTCACCAATAATGGTTATGAGGCTCTTGTGATTGATGATGTTCAATCTGGAAATGCGGCATATACCACTGATTTTGCTGGTGATCAGGTAACTTTGGCTCGTCTTGAAACTATGGATGTAGTTGTAACATTTGATCCGGCAACTGCAGGTGACTTTAATACAAATCTTACAATTACAAGTAATAACGGTGGTAATGCAAATAGTGAGTACAATGTAGCATTATCTGGTGCTGCAATCGCTCCTGACATTGCAGTAACTCCCTCACCTGTTGTTTTTGATGACACTATATTCGGAGAAGAGGATACAGCAACACTGACAATCAGTAATGATGGAGCAGTAGATCTGGTTATTTCTTCGATTACCATTCCCGATGGCGTCTTTTCATCAGATTGGGCAGATCAGCAGACTGTTGTTCCCGGCGAGGAGTATGTTCTTAACTTGACATTTGCTCCGATTGCAGCCCAAGATTATGAGGTTGTAGCAACAATTGCTTCAAATGACCCCGTTGATGGAAACTTGAACGTTACTCTACAAGGTACAGGTTTGCCTCAACCAGCTCCGAATTTGGTGATTGCAGATGAGGATCTGACTCACAACTTCGGTGAAGTATTTGTTGGTAATGGTAGAACATGGCAATTCACAATAACCAATGATGGTTATCAGGACTTGGTTATCAGCGATATCGAATCCAACAATAATGTATTTATAACTAACCACCCTGGTGGTGATGGTTGGACAATAGCAGGTGGTGGGGCACAAGTTGTCACCGCAACATTTACACCAGCAGCAGAGCAGGCCTACAACGGGACTCTTACCGTAGTTTCCAATGATGATGGGAACGCCAACACAAGGACAAATATTACGGTTGAAGGTTCTGGTACCTTTGAGGAACTGCCTGAAATAGATTTCAGCACATTGAACGTTGCCTTTGGCGACGTGATTTTTGGTGAAGCTGGAAATTCTTCTGTTGTGGTCACAAACGTTGGTGATGCTGATTTAAGTGTTCAAGGTGCTGTTCTTGTCAACAATGATGATGACAACGTCTTTGAAATGAGTTGGGATGGGGCAGAAGTTTTAGTACCTAATGCTTCTTTGACAATTGACCTGACTTTTACTCCCAACGCAGTTGCAGCATTTGATGCCATACTCAGGATAACTTCAGATGACGCTGATGAAGCATCAGTTGATATAAACATCACCGGTACCGGTGTTGTTCAGCCTCCTCCTGAAATTACTGTTGCTGAGGATGATCAGACTCACAACTTTGGAAATGTTATAGTAGGTCAGGATGTAGCGTGGCAGTTCAATATAACAAATACTGGTTATCAGGATCTTGTTGTTGACAGTATTTTGGCGAGCAACGGTGTATTCACAACCAACCTTTCCGAAGATGGCGTGACTATCACGCGAGGTCAATCCACAGCAATTACCGCCACATTCACACCAATCGCGGGTGTAGAATATAATGGCACTCTCTCAATTTATTCAAATGACGATGAAGATGAGCAAAGCCCTGTAGTTATTACTGTCACAGGTGTTGGTCTTACACCAAATATTGTCGTAGCTCCGGAAAATGTCTCTTTTGGTGATGTTGCCGCAGGCGCGACAGAGACAAGTACCCTTCGGATATCAAACACTGGCGGTGCTGCATTGACTGTGACAGAACTCCAATTTAATAATGCTTTCTTTGGTGGAGATCTTGGTGGTCAGCAGGTTATTGCAGCTGGTGCATTTTTAGATGTCGACCTGACATTCACTCCTAATGATATAGATGATTTCGAAGGAGTTCTGACAATAATCTCAGACGCGGAAAATGATGGGGATCTTACTGTTAATCTAACAGGTTCAGGTGTAACAGCTTTTCAGTTTACACAGACTGGTGATAATGTTCCGATCATTGTAAATGCAGCCTTTATTAATAATCAGGCAATGGTTGAAGGTGATGAGATTGGTACATTTACCACCGGTGGTGTGTGTGCAGGTAGTGCCATTATCGGAGTTGGTGGTTTTAACCAGGCTTTGGGTTTCGCCGCCTGGGCAGATGATGATAATACCGGGAACGTCGTTGAAGGTTTTGTGGAAGACGAGGCGTTTGAATTCAGGTTATGGGATCGCGCCACTGGAACGGAGTATATTGCATTTGAAAACTGGGATTCCGAGGAAATACCTGTATGGGTTAGTGGAGGCGGACCATTTATTCTTGACGAATTGCTTGGTTATGATGTTTCTCCGCCAATTATCAGGCTTTCCGATGCGAGCTTTAATTTTGGTAATGTCTTTGTATTTGCCGGGGAGAATTCAACACGAGATTTAACCATTACCAATATTGGTGGTGAAGATCTGACTGTTCAAAGTGTAGTGTCCGATAACGACGCTTTCTCACTTGATTTCCCAGAACAAATTGTTTTACAGCCTGAGGCATCAACAACAGTTACGGTAACATTCGTACCTCCTGATGTAAATGACTTTGCTGGAGTTATTACTGTCACTAGCGATGATCCAAGGAATGGTGAAGCAACCGTTAATATGGCGGGTGTTGGTTTAGAAGCCCCAGCACCGGACCTCGTTGTTAACGATGATGTTCATGCTTTTGGTACAATTGAGGTTGGAAGTCCGGTAACTTGGACGTTGGAAATTACCAATAATGGATATGTAGCACTTGTTATTGATGATATCCAATCTGGAAATGCTGCTTATACTACAGACTTTGCAGGTGATCCGGTTACACTTGCTCGTCTTGAAACTCTTGATGTTGTGGTTACTTTTGATCCAGAAACCGCAGGTCAATACATTTCGAGCATAACAATCACCAGTAACGATAATGGTGTTGCTAATAGTGAACTTGCAATCGGTCTGTTGGGTTCTGCTATTGCAGCTGATATTGCTGTTGCTCCTTCACCTGTCGTTTTTGATGATGTGATTATTAGTGAAGAAGGAGCTGCAACTCTCACAATCAGTAATGAAGGGGATGTTGATCTCGTCATTTCATCAATTACTATTCCCGGTGATATTTTTTCCTCTGATTGGAACGCTGAACAAACAGTCGCTCCGGATGAGCAGTACGTCCTCAATTTAACCTTCTCTCCAATAGCTGCTCAAGATTATGAGGTTGAAGCGACAATCGTATCCAACGATCCCGTTGATGGTAACTTGAACGTAACTCTTCAAGGTACCGGTTTGCCACAGCCGCCTCCGAATATGGTAATCGCAAATGATGACCTTTCCCATGCATTTGGCGAGGTTTTTGTTGACAATAACAGAGCCTGGCAGTTCACGATAACTAACGATGGTTATCAGGATTTGGTCATAAGTGATATTGAGTCAAGCGATGATGTGTTCACAACCAATTTCCCAGGTGGTGATGGTTGGACAATTGCCGGTAGTGGTGGGACCCAAGTTGTTACCGCAACATTTACTCCATCAGCAGCAGAAGCCTACAATGGCACTTTGACCATAGTTTCTAATGATGATGGCAATGCAGACACCCGGACTCCGATTACAGTTACTGGTTCAGGTACATTTGAGCAACTTCCCGAAATAGAATTAAGTTCACTGAACGTGGCATTTGGTAATATTATAGTAGGTGAAGCCGGTGCAACGTCAGTTCAGGTGACCAATGTTGGTGATTCAGATCTGAGCGTTCAGGGTGCTGTTCTTGTTAACAATGATGATGACAATGTCTTTGGCATGAGCTGGGATGGTGCTGCTGTTTTAGAAGCCAATGCTTCCTTAACAATAGACCTGACATTCACACCTAATGCTGTTCAAGCATTCGATGCAATCCTGCGGATTACTTCAGATGATGCTGACGAAGGAACTGTTGATGTAAATCTAACAGGTACTGGTCTCACACCTCCGCCAGCTAATATCGTTGTAGCTGAGGGAGACTTGACTCATGCATTTGGTGAAGTCGCATTAGGAGCCGAGGGAACGTGGGAATTGCAGATCAGTAATGATGGATACCTCGATTTGGAAATCGATGAAATCTTATCCAGTCATGCGGTCTTCACAACTAATTTCCCACAGGAGGGAGCGACAATTGCAGGCGGTGCTTCTGCCACATATACAGTGACATTTGCTCCAACTGCTATTGCAGATTATACAGAGACTCTGACAATAAACTCAAACGATGATCAATTGGTCATCAATGTTACTGGTTCTGGTATCGGTCCTGAGATTGCAACGGATCCCGGTTCAATTGCCTTTGGTGAAGTTCGATTAGGTAATTCGGGAACAGAGACTTTGCAGATTCAAAACACCGGTGGTGCAGTGCTAACTGTAACCGAAGTTCAATTTGACAATGGTGTGTTTACATCAAACTTTGATGCTGAACAAACTATCGATCCGGACCAGTCGATATCCATTGAGGTTAGCTTTGCACCTGATAATATTAGCGATTTCAACGGTGTGATGACAATTGTATCGGATGCGGAAAACGATCAAAGTCTAGATGTGAACTTAACCGGTACAGGTATTGCCCACTTTGAGTATGAACTTACAGAACAAAGTCATAACATCATCGTTGTGGAGGCTACAATTGACGATGAACAACTGGCTGCAGGCGATGAAGTTGCTGTCTTTACCCCGGGTGGAATATGTGCTGGTTCAGGATCATTCGTTGGGCCGGGAGAATCAATAGGTTTAGCTGCATGGGGTGATGATTTAGGAACTGAACCGATTGAAGGTTTTGCCAATGGTGAAGTGATATATTTCAAAATCTGGGATAACAGTGCACAAGCTGAGTATGATGCATTTGCCGATTGGACAGATGGATTTTCTACCCCCAACTGGGTGAATAACGGTCTCGGTCAGATAGATTTACTCTCAGCGAACTCACAACCGACTCCTTTACTCGAATTATCTGCTGCCGAATTAGCTTTTGGAGATGTATTTGTATTTGCAGGTGAAAGCTCAACTCAGGAATTGACGATATCGAACGTTGGTAATGCTGACTTAACGGTTTCAAACATTGTTAGTGACAATGACGCGTTCACAACTGATTATGATCAGGATATAGTCATTGCTCCTCGAGAAAGTGCGGTTGTTACAATTACCTTTATTCCTCCAAATACAGGTGAGATTGCTGGTACTTTGACAATAACCAGCGATGATGCAAATAATGCAGAAACAACGGTTAATCTTACTGGTACCGGTGTGGAAGCTCCCGCTCCAGATCTCGCACTTAACGCTAATTCCCATGACTTTGAAATTGTTCAGATTAACTCTCCGGAAGACTGGACGATGGTTGTCACAAATGAGGGTTACCAGGACTTGATTGTAACAGGTATTGCGTCCGATAATAATGTGTTTTCCACAGATTTTGCCGGTGATCCAGTAACAATAGTAAAAGATGCCAGCATTAATGTTGTTGTGACTTTCGATCCTCAAACGGTTGATGAATTTGCCGGTGCACTGACTATCACAAGTAATACCGGTGGTCAGGAAGGTACTGATACTCAGGTAACCCTAACTGGTGAATCGATTGCTCCTCAAATAGCAGTATCACCTTCACCTGTTGTTTTTGATGACACTATATTTGGAGAGGAGAACCAGAAAGTATTAACTATCCGTAATAACGGAGCCGTTGATCTAACTGTCACAGCTCTCACTATACCAGGTGACATTTTCAGCTCTGACTTTGCTGGTCAGGTCGTTCTCGGCCAAAATGAAGAGACGGCTGTTACTGTTACATTTGCTCCTGCTGCTGAACAAGCCTACAATGGTGTCTTGACGATTGAATCAGATGATCCATTGAATGGTTCGCTTGAAGTAAATCTACAAGGTAACGGTTTAGCACAACCACTTCCTGATCTGACAATTGCCAATGAGGATTTGACGCATGACTTTGGAAATGTCCTCGTAGATAATACTCGCGAGTGGGAGTTCGACATAACGAACGATGGTTATCAGGATCTTGTTATCTCTAACCTCGAATCTTCAATTGGTCAGTTCACCACAGATTTCCCCGGTGGAAATGGTTGGACTATTGCTGGTGGACAATCTCAGACTGTAACCGTTACATATGCTCCTGATAATGATCAATTACATGAAGGAGAGCTCACGGTCACCTCTAATGATCAGGGGCAGGATGGTTCACAGGTGACAATTTCAGTAGTTGGTCAGGGTACTCTTGAGGCTGTTCCGAGCATAGCTGTTAACCAGGAATCAGTTGCGTTTGGAACTGTTATAATTGGAGAGCAGGGCAATGCAACAATTACCGTTACTAATAATGGAGATGCCAATCTAAATGTAACAGGCGTTTCAATAATTAATGATGCCAGTGGTGTATTTGGATTTACATGGGATGGGGCTGCAGTCTTAGCAACAAATAATACACTGGAAATAGCATTAACATTCGATCCAGATGCCGAGGCGAATTTCACTGGTGATTTAAGAATCGCTTCCAATGATCCTGAGAATGGAGTTCTGATTGTTCCTCTTACTGGTGCGGGACAAACACCTGATCCAGCTGAAGTTTCACTTTCGGAAGCAAGTCATGGATTTGGTGACGTTTTAGTTGGGGACACAGATACATGGCAGGTAACAATCGAAAACGTTGGTTATCTACCATTAACTATTGATGAAATTGTTTCGAACAACAACGTTTTCACAACTGATTTCCCAGAAGACCCAGTTGTAATAACACGTGGTAATTCTGAAACATATACTGTTTCTTTCATACCCGCTGATGTTGCTGATTATGAGGCTACGCTCTCTATTATATCTAATGATGCAAATAGTCCTACAGTAATTAACCTTACAGGTTCAGGTGTCGTTCCTGTAATTGAAGCCGCACCGGCTCAAATCGCATTTGGTGAGGCTGGACTTTACGATACACAAACAGTTAACCTCACAATTTCAAATACCGGTGGGGCAGTACTTAACGTTACAGATGTAAGAATTGCAAATGATCAAGAAGGTCGAGTCTTTGTATCGGACTTCGTCGAAGATCAGGCAATTAATCCTGATCAATCAATTGAAGTTGCAATAACCTTCACCCCAGTTGCTGAAGACGACTACACCGGTACAGTGACAATTACTTCCGATGCGAGTAATGATCAGAGTTTAGAAATTGCACTATCCGGTTCTGGTGTTTTCCCTGATCCTCATTATGAGGTAGCTCAGTCAGCGGATAGTCATTCTATCATTGTAACAGAAGCCATACTCGATGGAGAGGATCTGGTAAACGGTGACGAAATCGCAACATTTACACAGGATGGGCTTCTTGCTGGAGCTATCGTTGTGATTGTTGGTGAAGATACAGGACTTGCTGCCTGGGGAGATGACACAGGTACAAACGATGTTGTGGAGGGATTTGCTTCCGGCGAGGAAATGAGCTTTAGATATTGGGATGTTTCAGCACAGGAAGAAATTGAAGCAGAGGTGAGTTCAATAATATCAGGTGGCATTAATTGGTCAGTAAACGGTTTTACCATTTTAGCACTTTCCGGAATATCTGCACCAACCCCGATTATCACATTAGATACAGAGAGTCTTGATTTCGGTGAATTAATCGAGAACTTCACTTCTGACCTCGAATTTACCATTACCAATATTGGTGTCGAACCGCTGGTTGTATCCAATATCGTATCAACAGATGCTGATCACTTTACAACCGATTTCGATCAGGAAATCACACTTGATCCACAGGCAAGTCAGGTAATGACAGTGACATTTGCGCCGGATGCTGCCCAACTATTTGAGGCAGATATTCGGATCACATCCAATTCACCAGGTCGTGAATTGAAAATTGTTACAGTGTCAGGTACCGGACTTGTGACTCCACCACCGGTTCTTACATTAAGTGAGAATGCACATGACTTTGGTGAAGTACAAATTGGGATTCCACAAACCTGGGATCTTACCTTAAGTAATACAGGATATGGTACACTGAATGTTTCCGCAATTAACTCAAGCCATGAGGCCTTCCAGACAAACCTGCAGGATGGTGGAATTGATCTGGGTCGTAATGAACAGGTTGTTGTAACGGTCACATTTGACCCACAATCAGTTGAAGTGTATGATGATGAATTGACAATTATTTCAAATGACAATAATCAGGAAGGTACTGAAACAGTTGTAGCTATTGAGGGTATCGGTATTCAGGATGGTGAACCGGAAGTTACGGCTAATCCAGCAGCCATTGCATTTGGAGAGATTGTAGCAGGGCAGTCAGAGACAGTTTCACTCCAGATTTCAAACACCGGTTCTGCGAATTTAACTGTCACTAACCTCCTTATTGGAGAAGAAGAATTTACGGTTGATTTCGGTGGTGAGCAGGTTCTAGCACCTCAGGGATCATTCAATGTTGATGTTGTGTTTACTCCTCCTGACTTCCAAGTTTACGAGGGTACACTGACGATTCACTCCGATGATCCAAATAATGCTCAACTACAGGTCGCTTTGTCTGGTGAGGGTGTTGCTCCTGATGAACACTATGTCGTCACGCAGGTGGCAGATAGTCACTCAATAATTGTGACATCAGCTCTACTTGATGGTGAAGATCTGGTTGACTTTGATGAAATTGGTGTGTTTACACCAGGCGGGCTTTTAGCTGGTTCTTCAGTTATCAGGATTGGTGAAGATATTGGAATGCCGGCCTGGGGAGACGATACAGGTACTCAGGGCGAAATTGAGGGATTTGGTGCTGGCGAGGAAATGAGCTTCAGGTATTGGGATTATTCAGCTCAAGAAGAGATTTCAGCACAGGTTGTATCAGTAAATGTTGGTTCATTAAACTGGAGCGTGAATGGGTTCACTATTCTAAGTCTTTCCGGAATATCTGCACCAGAACCACTGATATTTGTCGATCCTGCAAGTCTTGTCTTTGATGATTTAGTAGAGTTTGAAACTTCTGATCTCGAGCTCACTGTTCGTAATATTGGTGTTGAAGTATTAACAGTTTCAAACATTGTGTCAACAGATACTGATCACTTTACGATTAATTATGATCAGGAATTCACACTTGATCCGGAAGAAAGTCGTGTGTTTACAGTCACATTTGCTCCTGATACAGACCAGCTATTTGAAGCTGAATTACGGATTACATCCGATTCACCAGGACGCGAGTTGACGACGGTTCCTGTTTCAGGTACCGGATTGCCAACACCACCTCCATTGCTGACATTGAGTGCCAACTCACATGACTTTGGTGAAGTACAAATTGGTATACCTCAGGCTTGGAATATCACACTGAGCAATACTGGTTACGGAACATTAATTATTTCTGAAATCAATCCAAGTCATCAAGACTTTACGACAAATTTACAGCAGGGTGGAGTTGAACTTACGCGAAATCAGACAGTTGTTGTTTCTGTTACATTCGATCCACAAAATGAAGCTGACTACGATGAGACTCTCACGATCGTTTCCAATCACAATGATGAGGAAGGTTCTGAGACAATAGTTTCTGTTACTGGTAACGCCGTGGCAGAAGGTACTCCAGTTATTTCTCTAAATCGAGGATCTATTGCATTTGGTGAAGTATTGGTTGGAGAATCAGGAACGGCTACTCTTAGGATATCAAACAACGGCTCGGCCAATTTGAACGTTACAGATCTTGCGATTGCAGGAGATGTGTTTGGAACTGATTGGGGTGGTGCAGAAGTTGTTGCTCCTCAGTCTTCCATTAATGTTCAGGTGAATTTTACTCCTGAAGATTATATAGCGTACGAGGGTACGTTGACTGTTCATTCAGACGATCCTCAAAATGCTCAAATTGAAATTCCACTAACAGGTGAAGGTACACGACCTCCCGCTCACTTCGAATTTGTAACGACTGGTGAGAATGCTTCGGTTTTGATTAATTCAGCAACGCTTGATGGTGAGTCGCTTGAGCTTTACGATGAAATATCTGTATTTACACCGGATGGAATCTGTGCTGGTGCTACTGTTATTGGTGAAGGTAATGTGGACGATCCTTTCCCAACCGCTTTAGCCGCATGGGGTGATGATGACCAGACCAATGGAGTTGTCGAAGGTTTCACAGCTGGGGAAGAAATGTCATTCCGTTATTGGGATACTTCTGCAGAAGTTGAGGTAGAGGCATTTGTCGACCAGATTGTCGTTGGTGGGCGTACATGGAATGTAGATGGTTTCAATGTTATTACGTTGATTGCCAACAGAGCAGCCAATCCAATTATCAATGTAACTCCCGCAACTATAGCCTTCGATGAAACTGTTAATGGATTTACAAGTGTCGTTGAGGTTCAAGTATCAAATATCGGTACTGAACTCTTACAGGTAACTAATGTTGTCTCAGCTGATGAAGACCATTTCACAGTTGATTTCCAGAACGGTTTTGATTTGGATCAGGGTGAGTTTTACACATTGAACGTCACCTTTGCTCCAGATGCTGTTGCTGACTTTAATGCCAATCTTGAGATTACTTCAAACTCTGTTGATGGCCTGGAAGTTGTACCAATGACAGGTACTGGTATTGCTCCGCCACCTCAGGAACTCACAATTAATCCTGCTAGTTTGGACTTCGGCGAGGTACTGATTGGTTTGCCGCAAACCAGGGAAATAACACTTACCAACATTGGGTATGAGGATCTCACCATTAGCCAGGTTGTTTCTGATAATGCTTTCTTCACAACTGATTTCCCAAATAATGATGTAGTTCTTGCGCGCAATGTAAGCACTGTCTTAACAGTCACCTTAGACCCTGAGGAAGCAATCCAATACGATGGTACCCTTACTGTACATTCTGATAATCTGGGACAGGATAGCCAGACTGAGATAACCGTTACTGGTCTTGGTGTAACTGACGGTAATGCCGAAATATCAGTAACTCCCGATCTTGTTTCGTTTGAAAATACCCTCTTCGGACAGGTTTCAAATGCAACTATGACGATTGAGAACACTGGTTCTGCCGTCTTAAATGTAACTGACATTTCTGCCGATTTAAATGTTTTTGGAGTGGATTTCGCTGGTGCTTTATCTGTTAATCCAAATCAGACTGTCACTGTAGATCTTACATTTGCTCCGGTAGCAGATCAAGTCTACAATGGCTCAATCACAATTGCTTCAAACGCGATTGATAATGAGTCATATAATCTACCCGTTGTTGGTGTTGGTATATTGCCTGCGCCTCATTTCGAATTCACAACAACTGGTGATGATGCATCTGTACTTATCAACTCTGCACTTCTCGATGGTGAATTACTTGAAATCCTTGATGAAATCAGTGTATTCACTCCAGGTGGATTATGTGCGGGTGCTGTTGTAATCGGTGCAGAAAATTTTGACGAACCATTCCCAACCGCTCTCGCAGCATGGGGTGATGATTCTCAAACTGAAGATGTTGTTGAAGGTTTCCAGGCTGGTGAAGAAATGTCATTCCGCTATTGGGATTCATCAGCTGAAATTGAATATGAAGCATTTATTGATCAAATAATTGTTGGTGGTCGTAATTGGAATGTAGATGGGTTTAATGTAATCACCCTGTCAGTAACTACTGCCGAAACTCCAATAATTAATGTAAGTCCCGCAACAATTGCGTTTGAAGAAACGGTCAATGGCTTCACTAGCGAAGTTCAATTTGAAGTGTCAAACGTAGGTCCTGAACTTCTGTCAGTAACAGACATTGTCTCAACAGATGAGGCGCACTTTACAATTGATTTCCAGAATGGATTTAATTTAGCACAGGGTGCATTTACCACATTTACCGTAACGTTCGCACCAGATGCAGTTGACGAATTTAGTGCTGAACTTCAAATAACTTCAAACTCGGATGGTGGAGGAGTACTGGTTGTACCAATGACTGGTGCCGGTATTGCGCCACCACCTCAAGAGTTGTCATTGTCTCAAAACAATTGGGACTTTGGAAACGTGCAGATTGGTCTACCCCAGACGCGGGAAGTAACCTTTACAAACATTGGGTATGAAGACTTAACTATCAACAGTGTAGTGTCTGATAATGCAGCGTTTTCCACCGATTTCCCGAATAATGATGTAGTACTTGCACTTAACGAAACTCAGGTTCTAACGATTACCTTTGATCCGGATGAAGCTGTTCAATACGATGGTATTCTTACCGTTAACTCGGACAATCTTGGTCAGCAAAGTCAAACTGACATTGCGGTTACAGGTGTTGGTGTTGTTGAAGGCGATCCTGGAATTTTGGTCACGCCAGATCTCGTCTCATTTGATAATACCCTCGTTAATCAGGTCGGCACATCAACGATAAGGGTTGAGAACAATGGTGCCGGGGTTTTAAATGTAACTGATATGACAACTGGTGGAGATATATTTGGTATAGATTTCCAGGGTGCATTTTCATTAGACCCGAATCAATCAGTTACGATTGATATGACATTCTCACCAACTGATGAGCAAGTTTACAACGGATCATTAACTATATCATCGAATGCCGTTGGAGATGAGCAATACATCTTGCCACTTGTCGGTGTTGGTTATATGATCCCCGCGCATTTTGAGTTTACAACAACAGGTGATGATGCATCTATTCTGGTTAATTCAGCTACGCTTGACGGTGAATCCCTTGTATTTAGTGATGAAATCAGTGTGTTCACACCTGGAGGCATTTGTGCCGGTGCGGTGATAATCGGTGCGGATGATATTAACTCACTATTCCCAGCGGGATTTTCTGCATGGGGTGATGATTCGCAGACTGAGGATGTTATTGAAGGTTTCGCGCCAGGTGAAGAAATGACTTTCCGCTATTGGGATGCGTCGGCAGAAGCTGAATATCCGGCATCTATTGAGGAAGTAATTGTAGGTGGCAGCACATGGAATGTTGATGGTCTCAACGTAATAACCCTTGGTGGGAGTACTGTCGAAATCCCGGATCCTCATTTTGAATTCGTATCTACCGGTGATGATGCTTCAGTTTTGATTAATACAGCACTTCTTGATGGTGAATCTCTTGAACTTTATGATGAAATTGCGGTATTCACGCCTAACGGTATTTGTGCTGGTGCAGTTGTCGTCGGTTTAGAAAATGCCGATGATCCATTCCCAACAGCTCTTGCAGCCTGGGGGGATGACTCACAAACAGACGAAATTGTTGAAGGTTTTACAGCTGGTGAAGAGATGTCATTCCGCTATTGGGATGTATCTGCAGAACTTGAAATTGAGGCATTTATTAATGAAATTGTGATTGGTGGACGCATTTGGAATGTGGATGGTTTTAACGTCATCACATTGGGAGCCAATACCGCTGAAACAGCAATTTTAAATGTAATTCCTGACCCAGTTTCATTTGATGAGACAGTTAATGGCTTCTCAAGCGAAATAGAAGTTGAAATTTCTAATACTGGTCCCGAAGTACTGCATGTTTCAAATATCGTTTCAACCGATCCGGATCACTTCTCACTTGATTTCTCCTCCGAATTAGATCTAAATCAGGGTGAATTCTCTACCTTTATAGTAACATTTGCACCTGATGCAGTTAGCGACTTTAACGCTGATCTTCAGATCACCTCCAATTCTGAAGGTGGGGGTGTTGAAGTTATTCCTATGACGGGTACCGGTATTGCGCCACCTCCTCAAGAGTTATCACTGTCAATTGCAGCTTGGGATTTTGAGGAAGTGCAAATTGGATTACCACAAACTCAAGAAGTAACACTATCAAATATTGGTTATGAAGACCTAACGATTAGTCAGGTCATTTCAGATAATGCTGCATTTACATCTGATTTCCCAGAGAATGATGTGATTCTTGCTCGCACTGAAAGCACAATCTTGACAATTACATTTGATCCGGAAGAGGCTGTTCAGTACAATGGAATAATCACTGTTCACTCAGATAATCTTGGAGAAGCTACACAGACAGACATAACTGTGGCTGGTATTGGTGTTGTTCAAGGTGATGCTGAAATTGCTGTCACTCCAGAACTTGTTTCCTTTAATAATACACTTTTGGGTGGATCTGCAACCTCCTCTGTAACCATTGAAAATACTGGTGCGGGAACGTTAAATGTCTCAGATATGGCGACAGACATCGAAGAATTTAGTGTTGACTTCCAGAATGCTTTTGACCTGAATCCAAATGAGACTATTACTGTCGAACTAACTTTTTCACCAATTGCCAATCGAGTCTATAATGGCTCGTTGACCATAGCTTCGAATGCGGTCAATGATCAGGAATTTAGTGTTCCTCTTGTTGGTGTTGGCTATGCACCAGATGTCCATTTTGATTTTGTTACAACTGGCGATGACGCATCCATTTTGGTAAACTCTGCGCTGCTTGATGATGAATCACTCGTTCTATTTGATGAAATCGCAGTCTTCACACCAGCTGGATTATGTGCAGGTGCTGTGGTTATTGGTGCTGATGATATCAATTCACCGTTCCCGGCAGGATTTTCTGCTTGGGGTGATGATCCACAAACGGAAGGAGTTGTGGAAGGTTTCAGTGCTGGTGAAGAAATGACCTTCAAGTATTGGGATGTATCTGCTGAAGCTGAATATGCTGCCACAATTTCAGAGGTGCTAGCAGGTGGGAATGTTTGGAATCCAGATGGCTTTAATGTCATCACACTGGGAGGCACTTCACGGGTACCTCATTTTGAATTTGTTACAACCGGTGATGACGCATCAATTTTGATAAACTCTGCTCTACTTGACAATGAATCACTCGAGCTATTTGATGAGATCGCAGTCTTCACACCGGGTGGACTATGTGCTGGTGCAGTGGTTATTGGTGCAGATGATATAGATTCACCATTCCCAGCAGGATTTTCTGCATGGGGTGATGATTCCCAAACTGATGATGTAGTAGAGGGGTTTGTAGCTGGTGAGGAAATGTTATTCCGTTATTGGGATGTTTCTGCTGAACAGGAATATGATGCCACTATTTCAGAGGTGCTTGCAGGTGGAAATGTTTGGAATCCAGATGGTTTTAATGTCCTTACACTTGGGGGTACTTCAGCTGAACCACATTTTGATTTTGTTACGACCGGTGATGACGCTTCTGTTCTGATTAACTCCGCTCTTCTTGACGGTCAATCTCTTGAATTGTACGATGAAATCGGGGTATTTACACCAGCTGGAACTTGTGCTGGTGCCGTTATAGTTGGATCCGCAGATCCAGATGCACCATTCCCTGCAGGACTATCAGCATGGGGTGATGATTCCCAAACTGATGATGTAGTAGAGGGATTTGTTGCAGGTGAGGAAATGTCTTTCCTCTATTGGGATACATCCGCTGAAATTGAAATTGAGGCTTCAATTAGTTCAATAGTATTCGGAGGCAGTGTTTGGAACACTGATGGATTCAATGTAATCACACTCGGAGCCTATACTGGTGATGCTCCTGCAATTTCAGTATCTGATGTTGAATTTGATTTCGGTGAAGAAATCATTGGACACAGGGAGCTAAGGACATTAACTGTAACCAATATTGGCGCTCTTAATCTCGAAATTGAACCATTTGCTGATATTCCAGGATTTTTGATTTCTCCGTCAGCGGATATCGTAATAGAACCCGGCAATGTACTTGATATTTCAGTAGTATTCCAGCCACTTGAAGAGATAGCATACGACGCTGTTCTTCAATTAAATTCAAATGCAGAAAACTTACCACAAATAGATGTCAGCCTTGTCGGTGTTGGTATACCTGGTGTCTTAAGATGGGATTACATCGAAACCGATATCAGTATGTCATTGGAAATTGAAAATGCTACCATAGATGACACACCGCTGGTCGAAGGTGACCAGATTGCCGCCTTTACTGTTGAAGGTTTATGCGCAGGTGCCTCAGCTGTTCCAGCACAGTTCCCATTTACGATGGAAATCTGGCGTGATGACCCAACAACCAATGATGTTGATGGATTTGCTGAGGGTGAAGAAATAAGTTATCTGTACTGGGATGAAGAAGGTCAACGAGAGTGGACAGCATTAGCAACTTATGTTTCAGGTCCGGAAGTATTTGAATCTGATGGAGCTTCTGTAATACAATTAAACGCCTTCTCACGTGGAAACAGGTTCAGCTTTATACAAACTGAAACTACCCATTCTTTGATTGTCAATCAGGCACTGTTGGATGAAGCTTCCATCGAGGATGATGATGAAATTGGTGTTTTCACTCCTGGTGGAGTATGTGCTGGTGCAATCGCCTTTGGAGCAGCCTATGAAAATCCGGAATTCCCGTTAGGGATTGGAGTTTGGAATGATGATGCCGGTACAGATGAGGTTGAAGGGTTTGTTCAGGGTGAGGAGTTCTCATATCTGATCTGGGACTATTCTGCACAGGCTGATTATGAAGCCACAGCAGAATATATCGATGGATTGTCCGTCTGGACTCCGAATGGATTCTCCGTGTTAAATCTTAATGCGACTTCTATTGCTGATCAAACCATTGCATTGTCGAGTAGTGACTTTGACTTTGGTCCCGTGATTGTTGGAAACGAAAGCACCCAACAGATTACAATCACAAATGAAGGTGACTTAGACCTTACAATTACCGAAGGTTCAATCAATCCTGAAGTCTTTACCGTGAGTTTCGAAGGACAACCCGGAGTACCTCAAACTGTACTGAGTGCAAACGAAGAATTGATACTGGATCTCACATTTACCCCAGACGCAGGTGGAGATTTTGAAGGCACATTGGAAATCACAAGTGATGATCCTCTGAATGCTGTAGTCGTTGTCACATTAGTGGGTTCTGGTATTGAAGCCGGACCACCGGTAGTTGCACTTTCTACAGACCAAAATGATTTTGGGGATGTAATTGTTGGTCAGTTTGAAGAATGGACTCTCTCGATTCTTAATGAGGGTGGTGCAGATCTTGAGATATTAGATGTTACTTCTTCTGATGTTGCGTTTGACTTCTCAGGACCGACAGAGAATAATGTAGTTGCCGGATTCTCAACAGAATTGAAAGTTACTTTCCGACCAAGTGCTGAAGCAGGTTTCAATGGTGTTCTCGAAATCAGTACTAATGATGAGGAAACTCCAGTTGTTGAAGTACAACTTTCCGGTAATGGTGTGGTCACAGATGTCCAATGGCCATTTACAATGACCGCCAACAATATGTCGATTGTAGTCACCTCTGCCACGATCAATGGAGATGAATTAGACAACAATTATGAAATCGGCATACTCACGCCCGATGGTGTTTCGGCTGGTGCAGCAATTATTCCTGTCGCAAACCCATTCCCATTGAATGTTAATGCTATCGGTGATGATGGAGGAACTGGTGAGGTTGAAGGTTTTGTTGCTGACGAGACATTAAGTTATAGAGTTTGGGATGCGGCTGGCAGGATGGAGATTTCAGCCGTTCCAACTTACGGTGTTGGAGAGGGAGTTTATGCTGATGGTGGATATGCAGAAGTAGGATTAATGGTACTCTTTGGTTTACAGGAAAATCAACACTTCCAGCATTTTGAAACCGACGTAAGTCACTCACTGGCAGTTGAATCTGCAATCCTTGATGGCTTACCTTTATATGAATCTGACGAAATCGCGGTCTTTACTGAGGTCGGATTATGTGCTGGTGCAAGCGTTATTACTGAATTGGGGGCAGAAATCGGAATAGCTGCCTGGGGTGATGATGCTGCGACAGAAAATATAATCGAAGGATTCCAACAGGGTGAAGCATTTGAATACAGGTATTGGGATGCATTTGCCGAGATAGAAATTTCTGTTGACCCGACTTATATTCAGGGACCAGAGGTCTATACAGATAATGGGTTCACGATTCTTTCTCTGAACGTTGATCTTGATCGTCGGTCAAGTATTGTAGTCATAGATGATCCTCATGACTTTGGTCAGGTTGAAGTGCTGCAATCAGCAGAATGGAGATTGAACATAACCAACGAAGGGGATGGAGATCTTCATCTCCAGAATGCTACCATAGAAAATGATGCTTTCACAGCAGAATTTGATGATATTTGGTTGAACCCAGGTATAAGTACCGATTTGGTAGTTACTTTCAATCCTATTCTGATTGGTGATTACGCAGAGGTTATGACCATAATTTCAAGTGATGAAAACAACCCAGAGATCACAATAGATCTCACAGGTACTGCATTCTACACACCTCGAGCGAATATCGTTGTCAGTGAGGAGTCAATAGATTTTGGAGAAGTATTTGTTGAAGCGAGAGGCGAACAAACAGTTACCATTACCAACACAGGTGATGCGAATCTCATAGTTGCTCGAATTAATACTGACAGTGATTTATTCACACTCGATGTATCAGTGCTTCCATTAGAATTTTATTGGGAATTCACTGAAACAGCTTTAACAATGGACTTAACAATTTCTGAAGTCCTCCACTTGGGGGATCCTCTAGGAGTTGGTAACTCTGTTGGAGTCTTTACACCTTATGGTCAGTGTGCTGGATTTGGTACAGTTGCAGTAGACGAAGTGTTAGCCTTTACTGCCTATGGAGATGATCCAGAGACCGAAGGAATCGAAGGCTTCCGTGAAGGTGAAGAGCTGAATTTCCGAATTTGGGATGACGCTGAAAGTAGAGAATATGTCGCTGATCCAACATACAATGAGGGAGCTGGAGTATTTGGTGATGGCACAGCATCTGATGTTGGCCTGAACTTAGAAGAATTTGAAGCGGTTATAGGTATTCAGAATCCTGTAATTCTGCTTCCCGGTCAGGTCATAGAGGTTGTAGCCGGCTTTGAGCCGGACGTAGAGGGAGATCATGCAGCGACTCTGATTATTGCATCAAATGATCTCGATGCAGCTGAAATCGAGCTGCCGCTTACCGGTGTTGGTGTATTGACACCTCCTCAAATTAGTCTTACCGAGGATGCTCATGATTTCGGTGATGTCCTTGTAGATGAAGAACTGGTTTGGAATCTCGAACTAAACAACCTTGGTCAACAACCATTATCAATTACTGACATCACAATCGAAGGTGAGTATTTCACACGAGTATTTGATGGCGTCTTTGAAATTCCACGGGCTGGTCAGGTAATTGTACCGGTCACATTTACACCACTCGATCAGGGTGACGTAGTTGGAACAATCGTTATTTTCTCGAATGATGAAAATCAACCTGAAGTAACAGTTTCATTAAACGGACGAGGCACAATGCCTCTGCTCCGTGTAGATCCTGATGCCTTTGCATTTAACGATGTCATCCAGCTGGTGTCTGAGATGCAAGAGCTTACCATTTACAACGATGGTAACATTACTCTCGATATTGAGAGCTTGACCACAACGAACGAAGTATTCTGGGTAGAGGTAGATATACCGGCAGAGTTCAACTGGGTATCTGTTGAAACTGACAATAGCCTCGTGGCAACTATCGAATCTGCCGTGATTGACGGAAATTCACTCATAGCTGAGGACTACATAGGCGTGTTTACCACAGATGGAATTTGTGCCGGTTACGTCCAACCAGCTGAGTTCCCCGTCGAATTGACAGTATACGGTGATGATGGCCAGAATCAGGAAGTTCAGGGATTTGCAGCTGGTGAAGCTCTCGAGTTCCGCTACTGGGATGCAAGTGCAAGCTCAGAAAGTGTTGCATCAGCCGATTATTCCAATGGTGATGGTAACTATCAGGCAGGAGCCGCACATACACTTGCTCTGACATCATTCCAGGGATTTGCACCATTGCATGCTGATCAGATTCTCAGTATAGAAGCAGGTGGTAGCCATACCGTTGGTGTATACTTTGAACCTGTTGAGCAGATTGCCTACGATGAGACACTCACAATTGAGTCAAACAATCCTGTTGCCCATGGTGGTACTGAACTTGATATCCCACTTACCGGTAGCGGTTTGAATATCGATCCGATTGTCTTAAACCCAATTGATCAGGTCGTTGTAGATGAAGACCCGGGTGTTATTGTTATCGGTGATCTGGATGATGTATTCTCAGATGCTGATGGCGATGCCATGACATACACCTTCGCAGGTAACCCGGACGAACTAAACCTCGCTCTGGATGGAGACAATGTTCTTTCATTTGATCCCTCTCCTAATTATAATAACGCTGATGGTGTTGTTGTAACATTTACAGCAACAGATGATGATCAGGGATCTGTTGATCATGAAGTAACATTTATCATTAATCCAATCAATGACGCACCAGTTGTTGTTGCCCCAATTGATGATCTTGTTGAAGACGAAGATCCCGGTGATGTCATCATTGCCGATCTGGATGATGTCTTTAGCGAAATTGAAGATGAAGCTATGATCTTCTCGGTTGAGGGTGCTCCTGAAGAATTAGGTATGTACATCAATCAGGATAATGTTCTTGGCATAAATCCAGTTCTTGACTTTGTATCCCCTGATGCAATAATTATCACTGTATCAGCTGAAGATGAACAGGGTCTTATCGGAATAGATGAGTTTACAGTTACGATTAATCCCATCAACGATGCACCTGTTGTCCTTAACGCCATTGATGATCAGACCGTTGATGAAGATCCTGAGCTGACAATTGTCGCGGATCTTGATGTCGTATTCTTTGATGTTGATGGTGATGAATTGACCTTTGGATTTGTAGATGCACCGCAGGAAATTAATATGGCGATTGATCAGGATAATGTTCTCAGCTTCAACCCGAATGAGAACTACAATCTTGAAGATGGTGTCACCATAACAGTATCAGCAGAAGATATTGATGGTGAAATTGCATCTGATCAGTTCATCTTAATTATTGTTCCGGTCAATGATGCACCGTTTGTCGCAAACGAGATTGCAGAGATAAACATTGATGAAGATCATGGTAGATATGAAGTTGGTGATTTGAATGTGATATTCGATGATGTTGAAGGTCATGCAATGCGCTTTAGTTTTGCAGGAGCACCCGATGAATTGAATATGGAAATCGACATCATCACAAAGATTCTATTCTTCCATGCTGACGACAATTTCAATCTTCCTGATGGTGTTGATATCACCATAACCGCGGATGACAGACACGAGGGAATTACAGACTATGTCTTCAGAGTTGTGATAAACAATGTCCCTGATGCTCCAATAGTTGTTCAACAACTATTTGACGTCCGGTTCAATGAAGATAACGGGATGGTCATATTCCCGGACATGGATGACATATTCTCTGACTCCGATAGTGAAGTATTAACCTACACTATCACTGAAGGCTTGGAAGAGTTTAACCTCCAGATTGATGAAGAGAATGTCCTTTCCATGAATCCGGATCAGGACTTCAATATCGATGAGGGTTCACAGGTTACAATAACTGCAACTGACGACACCGACCTCTCCGTCGCTGAAAGCTTCAATATAGCGTTAACTCCTGTTAATGATCTACCTGTAGCCGGTGATATTGATGATATAGTTGTGGATGAAGATTCCGGATTTGTTGTAGTTGCCGATTTGGATGATGTGTTCTCAGACGTTGACGGTGATGCTCTGGCATATACAATCTCTGATGCACCGGCAGAAATCAATATGGTCGTTGACGGTGATGCAGTATTATCATTTGATCCGGACGCAGACTTTGTCATTCCGAATGGAGTTGACATTACAATAACGGGTACTGATCCAGATGCAGAAACAGCAGAAATCACATTCAATCTCACAATAACGCCATTCAACGATGCGCCTGTTGTACAGGCTCCGTTTGAGGATGTATCAATTGATGAAGATGCCGGCCGAGTTGTCGTTGCTGACCTCGATGATGTGTTCTTAGATGTTGATGGAGATGTTCTCACCTACACATTTGTGAGTGATATTGCGGAACTTAATGTTGACATTGATGATGATAATGTCCTGTTCTTCAATCCTGACGAAAACTTCAACCTTGCTGGTGGCACGGATATTACAGTTAGTGCTGAAGACGATGATGGTGAGATAGTTTCCGATGTTGTGAACATTATTGTTGTCCCTGTCAATGACCAACCCACAATAATTACCGCAATTGAAGACATAACGCTTGCCGAAAACCCTGGTTTGGTAGAGATTGCCGATTTGGATGCTGTGTTCAATGACAATGACCTTGGAGATGCTGATCCAGATGTTCTTACATTTACATTTGAAGGTGCTCCAGAAGAAATAAACATGGTCATAGATAATGACAATGTTCTATCGATTGAACCTAATGCTGATTTCAATGTGGAAAACGGTGTTGAGATAACCATAGTTGCTACTGATGAGGCTGACGAATTTGCACAAGACATATTTGTGCTGATTATTACTCCTTCTCCTGCAGAAATATTTGTCTCGGACGATGCACATAACTTTAATTTAGTTTATGCAGGTGAGACTGCTGACTGGGAATTCCAGATATCAAATATTGGCACAGGTGTTTTGACGATTGATGCGATCGAGCTTACTACTGAGTATTATACTGTTGATTTTGATCAACCAGTAGACCTTCAACGCGACGAGAGTTTACCTGTTACGGTAACATTTGCTCCTGATGGTCTTGGATTCTTCCAGGATCAGATAACCATTTTTTCAAATGACAATGGTAATCCAGAAGTAGTTGTCAACCTGATTGGTGAAGGAAATCGTTCTATCATTCGAGTTGAACCTGATGAACACGACTTTGGAGATGTTCTGGCCGGTTCAAGTACAAGAAGAGAGCTTGAGATATTTAATGACGGTAACGTTGACCTTGATATCTCTGATGTAACAGTCAGCGATGAGCAATTCCGATTTGAACTTGGTGCACTTCGTGAATTTGATTGGGAATTTATAGATACCGGTATCAACATGAATGTTGTAGTTGGTAGCGCAGATTTAGATGGTGAAGCTTTGGTAGATGGTGACCACGTAGGTGCTTTCACCTCTGGTGGTATATGTGCCGGCTCCGTGCCAGTAGCAGAGGAGATGTTCCTGACCGTATGGGGTGACGATCCTGACGCTGGTGGGACTCAAGGTTTCAATGAAAATGAGGAAATTGAATTCCGGTATTGGGATGATAGTGCAAGGCGGGAAATCATCGCTGAACCTACATTTAATGGTGATGAAGGTACTTACCAGACCGGAGCTTTCATCGTGATTACACTTGAAGCATTTACAAGGAATGTACCATTGGAATTGGACCCACATGTATTTGTTGCCCCAGGTGACAGTTACAGAGTATCCATTTTCTTTGAACCGACCTTGAGAGGTCAGTATGAAGAATCCATGACTATCTCGACAAATGACTTCGGTGTCCCTGAACAGACGGTAACTTTAATTGCCAATGTTCTTAATTCTCCACCAGAAGTCTTAGAACCAATTGATCCATTGTTAGTAGATGAGGATGCCGGACCTACAGTTGTTGCAGATCTTGATGATGTCTTCACTGATCCTGATGACGATGCAATGACCTTTGGTTTCACTGGCGCACCAGATGAGATTCACATGGTTCTCGATGATGAAAATGTACTTTCATTTGAATCAGAATTGGATTACAATCTTGAGGATGGAGTAGACATAACCCTTACAGCGACCGATACTGAGGATGCTTCTATAGAATTCGTGTTCTCACTCATCATCGCTCCTGTCAATGATCCCCCAGTAGTTGATGACGAATTAGCAGACTTGACAGTTGAGGAAGAACCGGGCAGAGTTGAGGTAAGAGATCTTAATGAGGTATTCTTTGACCTTGACGGTGATGTTCTTGTCTTTACCATAGTTGATGCACCGGAAGATCTGAATATGGATATAGATGAAAATGGTATCTTATTCTTTGAACCTGATGTAAATGTCGTTTATCCTGACGGAGTTGAGATTACAATTCAGGCTGAAGACGAAGGAGGAGTAACCGTTCCTGATGTATTCATATTGACGATCACACCTGTCAATGATGCACCAATAGTTGCCAATCCTATTGTTGACAGTCGGATCAGTGAGGATTTACAACAGGTAGACCTTGCAGATCTCAATGATGTCTTCTTTGATGTTGACGAGGACATTCTGACATACTCTTTCGAGGGTGCCCTTGATGAGTTGAATATGGTGATTGAAGAAGGTCATCTACTTTTATATCGTCCTGACATTGATTTCAACCTGCCTAATGGTGTTGATATCACTGTTACAGCTGAAGACCCTGATGGATTA
>JABGPL010000110.1 GCA_018644935.1 Calditrichota bacterium
TCACTGAAAACAATTATATGATCACAACATTCGCGACGGATCGAACCGATAACTCTTTCGCAGTAAGCGTTCTGCCAAGGTGATCTGTATGCGATTCTTATCTGCTTAATATCTAATGAATCTACACATCCTCTGAATTCCTCCCCGTAAATCGAATCATTATCACGAATCAAATACTTAGGTGCAGTATCATACGGGAACGTTTCAATAATCTGTTGTCCAGTCCAAAAGGCTGTTGGCGATTTAGTCACATTGAAATGCAGTACTTTGCGACGATTATGCTCTAAAACAACAAATACATAGAGGAGCTTAAAGCTTGCGGTTGGAACGACAAAGAAATCAAAAGAAACAATATCTTTAATGTGGTTATCCAGAAAAGTCCGCCACGTTTGTGAGGGAGGTTTCTATGTTTTACCATATATCTGCGAACGGTAGCCTGTGAGACATCAATACCCAGGTTCAGCAATTCACCATGAATTCTGGGAGCTCCCCACAGCGTATTAGCTAGGCTCATATCACGAATAAGCTTCCTAATTTCAGTGTTAATCCCAGGTCTTCCCAGTTTCCTCCTGCTTTTCCATCTCCAGAATAGTCGAAATCCTTTTCTATGCCAATTGATAACAGTTTGTGGTTTGACAATTGTTATTGATTTCTTCCAATTCGTTAGAAATTTGGCAATAACTGAGATGAAAACTCTATCAGAATTTACTAATTTTGGATTCTTTGTTTTCCGCTTCAAAATATTCAATTGCTGACGAAGCAATATTAATTCCAATTCGAGTTGATGCCTGCTTTTGATGAAACAAAGCTCTGAACTCAGGAGAATTTTAAGTATTATTATCATCAAATCAAGATATGGCATGAAACATGCAAACGCAATGTTTATAGGTGTTACGGATTAAAGACTAGGCACAGGTATCTTACTCTTCATCTAATATCCTGTGTAAAAAAAGTGAACTTCAGTATAACTAATTCTTACCTTTTATACAAAATTCTTTACAGGCTCGGGAGTGAGGTTTTTTTATGTGTCTTCATATATCTGCCAACTGTAGCTTGTGAAACTTCAATACCCAATTTCAACAATTCACCGTGGATTCTGGGAGCTCCCCGCAGATGATTTGACTGACTCATTTCGAATAAGTTTCCATACTTCAGGACTAACTCCAGGTCTACCAAGTTTATTACGACTTTTCCATCTCCAGAACAGCTTAAATCCCTTTTTATGCCAGCTAATGACGGTTGCTGGTTTTACAATGATGAGTGAATCTTTCCAACGATTGAGCAATTTTGAGAATAATACAAACAGAATTCTATCAGTGTTGTGTAATCTCGCTCTTTTTTGTGTACGTTGCAAGATGATTAATTGTGTTGAACTTATATCCAAGTTGGATGAAGTTAAACCTAAACACTTCTATTTTTGTGTAATAATTTTTAAGTGGTAAAAGAGGATATTGCTGAACATGAGGACAAATTATTTCCTAGAAGTGTGGTGTTCAATTTCTTATTTATTCCAGAGTCATACTTCTTCCTTCACGAAAGTCTAACAATCCACCAGCTGTCATCATCCCTACCAAAGATGATGACAGCTGGTGGCTCCATTATTTCTTATTTGAATGATTGTTTGTAGAATTCAATCAAGTCTCACCGTACTTTGTAGAAGGTTATTGGATTAGTGTCAACTTTATCGATTTAGAGATACCACCAGCCTCTAATTTACATATATAGACACCTGAAGACTGGCCTGTTGCCTTCCATGTTACAGTGTGGATTCCAGCAGATTGCTGACCATCATGAAGCAAAGTAACTTCTCGCCCTTGTAAATCGTAAATTGCTATTTTAATTTGCCTTACATCCTTTAAATTGTAGGTGATTAAGGAGCTGGAGTTAAATGGATTTGGATATGCCTCTACAATCAGGAAGTCATCAGGCAGTCTATTTTCCCTTTCAGGATAATTGGTTCCCAGGGATTCTTGCAGAGATGTATAAAGCTCAATCATCCCCTCATGATATTGCACCTGATTTGCAACTCCATCGATTGAAATTCGAGGATTTTCGTCTTCTAATCTGGAAATAGCCACGTGTTCAAGATCTATTAAAGCTCTGAGGCTGTCAGCAATGTTCCTGGGATCATCGACCCGACCTCTCAGGGTCCGTTCAGCAAGATCATAATCGTTATTTAGCATATAGTCTTTTGCTAAAATATAGAACAACTCATTACTTAGTAATTCAGCTTGCTCGGGGCACTCAAAGTCTTCAAAGTATTCAATAATGTCCGATAAACTACCACCCGTCCTCAACCAACATCCATGAAGTTTACGCATCGCAGTTGTAGCTCTTGGGTTCGTTGGGTAATTTGCTAAAATTTGACGGTAGATTGGTATTGCTCGATCCCGATGACCAGATTTCGTTAATTCACGAGCTTCGATGAACAGTTCTTCCATTCTATTCTCATTCGCGTCATCAATGTTTGGTTCGATTTCGAAATCTATGAAGGTTGTTTCTGTCATCAGATTTAGATCATTCACGGGATTGCCACTGGGGTGGAACCACCACCATTCAGGACCATCCTCATCACCCCACCAAGTATCATCCCCACCGATATAATCCAGTTCATCGAAATGGTATATAAGATACTCAGTTCCTGCACCTGCAGCCTGATTTACATCTTCATCCCAAATATCATTGTGAGCACCGTTGATCCCAATTTGCCCATTGCCAATAAGGCGAATTTCAGCAGACCGAGCGTCTTCGGCCTCATCCATGCCGTTATCATGAATACTGCAACCACCAAACCAGGGATCAGCACCACCGTTGATATATACCCCATTCCCGCCGTCTTCTTCTCCGTTATCTGTTATAATGAAGAAGAGGTTACATCCGGCATCATCATCGATATACATGCCATCATCATGGTTACCGGTAATTACCACATCTTCACACTCGGCATCCCAGGAATCATCTATCCAGAAACCATCATCCAGATTGTCAAAAATTTCAAATTCAAAGACCTCACCACCACCATTAAATATGTGATAACCATCCTGGGTGTTATCATGCGTACTTCCATCAATGACAACTGCAAATAATGCTTCCGTGCCTCTTAACCCATGTTGATTGTTGTTGAATTCACAGTCAGTTATATCTATCACGGTCCAGTCATTCTCACCTGCATCACCATTTATTCTTACGCCACTCAAATCATTGAAATGAGCGTGTACAAAATCAAAATCGGTAAAAGTGTTATCATCAACCATGTGGATTCCATTCCTATCCGAACCCCATATGTCAATATACTGTATTTGATTGTCTATGGAACCTTCAAAATAGATACCAAAATGCTTGTACACTTCTGGCAAGTCACTTTCATCCTCCTCCTCAGCAACTTCCGGAACCCAGACGGGTCTGAAAATAATCTCAGTACCCTCTGCACCACGTGCATCTAAAGTTCCAAAAACGTTCAGATATGCATCTTCCATCAAAATGATAACTACTTCTGCGTCTATGATAAGCGTTCTTCCATCCAATACATTAGCATCCGCAAATATACCATAAGTCTCTAATGTCAGTTGCTCTCCAATTATGAATTCTTCATCTGCAGGAATTGTTACATAATCTTCAAAATCTAACATACCGAAGTCAGCATCAGGTCCACCATAAGCACCCAGATCGTTATCCGATCCATCCGGATCGTCATAAACTGCTGCCGGATCACCTTCATCAATCATTGGAGAGGTGTAGAGCAGATGCAAATCATCATTGGGAATACTTGTAAAATCTCCTCCTAAGGTGACCACAATGCTACCATCTTCAAGGACTCCGTCAGTATCATCCGTATTGTCAGAGAAACCGTTGAAGGCTATGGTTGGATTAAGTCCATCATCGGTGTTATCATCTATGCCAATTAAACAATCTGCAAAGAGGTTGTTGTAAATCCATTCAGCGACACCGGCACCTTGAGCCGGACATTCCCAGCCCAACTGAAGTCCTTCGTCATATCCATAAACGGTATTGTTGATAATGTTAATTTCTGTAAAGTAATCATTCACTTTAATGCCTGCGTATTGATCACCTCCAGCACCGGTGTTTAAAATTATATTGTTGTACATATCAACATAATCAGGCTCCACTGGTGCCTCAGCACCGTTTCGAACGAGAGAAATTCCATTATTACCCTCATCAATGAAATTGTGCTGGATTACAATCGGATCATTAAATAATCCATATACAGATCCGTATAACCTTATTCCTGCAATATCAACTTCAAGACCCCATTCAATCGCCGCTTGATCACCTGTATTTTGCTGATTATTGTGAATTTTGTTTTTGGTTATCCTGACTGGAGTATCATTCAACCCACCATGGCTCACAAATATTCCGTCCCAAGCATTGTAGGTAATTACACATTCATCGATAATTAAGTCTTCAGTTGCCCCAGAGAAATCATACCAAATTCCGGATCCGGTGTTTTCATCAATGGTTGTTTCAACAATTGTGGTAGCGGCACTCATTTGGTTCATGCGGATGCCGTCCCATGTGTTAGAGTTAGCTTGACAATCATCAAAAATATCGATAGTGCCTTCAATATTCTCACCCCAATACAAATCACTTGAATTATCAAAGTAAATCCCACAACCCCGCTCTGACGGGAAGAATCCATCATCATCATCGTCGTTGAAATCGTCCAGATCATCTCGCCAGCCGCTTAAATCAAAATCTGAGTTACTAAAATCGTGATCACCTTCGCTGTACCTTGCATAAAACCCATGTATGCCACAATGACCAATTTGAGAAAAGGTGATCTCTATATCGTTCTCTATAGAATACGGGGCTGCTATATCATCATTCACCCGCGTATGATCGCCTATTCTAACACCGCAACACTGAATTCGAAGGTCTGGAACTCCATCATCATCATCGTTAATATTGCAACTATTAAGAGTTATGTTTGCACCGTCAATCACGTCAACAACCTGCCACCGGTCAGTAACAACAACGATGCCGTTATGATCACTTCTATTAAGAATACAGTCTGTTAGTTCCAATTCAGGTCGATCTCCATCCTCTCCCTCCATTACAATGAGACCAGCCCAGCATGCCACACCTTCATCATCAGCAACACCGGCACCGCCACCAGAAATATTGCAGCCCACCAGATCAACTATTCCATTATCGTTGTCATCAATATCATCTCCCCAAATCAATATACTCACCCATGCATCATCCCCTGGAAAGCGATCAATATCTATCATATTTGCCCCCAAATCACCATTTGTCATCCTTCCCTCGATCCTGAGAATGACATTTTCAGAGAACTGAATTTCAACCCCACTATCAATCTGGAGTTCATCTCCTGCCAACACAATATATTCAGTTTCTAAAGCAGGTGGATTCAGGTCCGCGGCATCTTCCCTACCAAAGATATAGTCTACACCAGCTGCCTGTTCTTCAAATAATATCACATTGCCGTCAACTAGGGCTTGCAGATCTGCGTCGTCATCAATGTAGACTATCTGGCAGAATGCGTTTGAAACTAACATCAGTAAAACTATCAGTGCATTTAGCACTGTGATTTGAATACTTTTCATTTCTAAGTTCCTTAGAATAGATGGTTTTTGAAATAATTTTATTATCTTAGATTATCAGGTAATAAGCCGATTACAAAAATGGGCTGGCACAAAAGAGGGCATTTATCCTCAGAAGTTCCAGTTCCAAACCGGATGCGCGTCTGTCTGCCAAAACGATTAGCGCATCCGGTTGCTTTTTTGTCGGTCAAACCCTCAACCTAAGTCCCGCATGTCCTGAAAATATAGAAAGATACCTGTAACCTCTCTTTCTATCAAGTACTATAGCATTTCCTGAAAGTACTGTCATTGCGAGCGAAGCGAGGCAATCTCTTATGTCGCATATATTCAAACAGATCGCTTCGTCACTTTATTCCTTACGTTGACGAACACACTTCATTACTTTTGGGAAATGCTATAATCTGTACTGATCCTGCATCAAAAAAACTTTTCCAACCAAAATTACTCACTTGCATAAAACAAAGCAAATCTAAATTTCTACGAGCCTATTCGTTGTGAATCGATTATTTAACATACATTATTTTGGTTAAATCCTGATATAGGTCTGTACTCAGATAGATGATATATACACCTGATGTCTGTATTTTGTTTCCGTTCAGAATTACCTGATATGTACCTGTCTTCTGTTCAAGGTCAACAATGGTTTCTATCAATTGACCTGAAATATTATATACCTGAAGGCTGACTCTGCAATCCAACGGTAAACTATAAGAAATCTCAGTATTGGCGTTAAATGGATTTGGAAAAGCCGGATTCAGACTAAACTTGAAAGGCATTTCCCCGGAAATACTCCCGACTGAAACCGGGACTGGAATTGTTAGTGCTCTCCGTTCGTTGGATTCGGTTGTAAGTTCAGCATCGTATGCTTCAACCCACCATGTGGCAACAAAGTCAAGAGTGTCTTCGCTGAATACACCGTGCTCGGATAGAACAGTCCTCAGATCATTAAATACGAACATGGGGGCTTCAATACCTGCATGTGTGATAGTTTCGTCTATTTCATCATAAACAACATTCAGAATAAACGAATAACTTATGGTGTCCGCATCAACGTTTTCAGCTTCAGTCCATTCGAAGGTTATTTCAAAGTCTTCTCGATCAATTTGATCATATCCGTTTTCGGGCGCGAGTAGATCAAAATTACGAGGATAATCATTTATGGGATTGATGCTCAGATTGAAGGATTCTGACACAAAGGAATCCTCAGTATCTGTTGCGAATACTTGTATTTCGATGCCATCAGCAAGGTTGAAATTTGAATCAGGTTCAAAGAAGAGAATATTTTCATCATCTATTGACAGGTTAAGTTCTACCGGAATTGAATCGCATACAGAAAACATCAAACTGTCGGCATTTTCTTCATTTGCATCAATAAATATTTCGTCCAGAACTGCGATTTCGACACGTCGAGGTTCGGGATCTTCATCTATATTAACGTCTTCAATTTCGGTTTCAATAACCGGACGCTCGTTTAAGTCTTGAAAAAAGTAGGCAGCTCCGGTATCTTCTACTTCACCATGATCTCCCTCAACTGCCCCCACCACTACTCGACCATCATCAATACTTATAGATCTGCCAAATAAATCACCCTCACGAGCATCGCTTGCGTTTAGCTCCTGTAATTGAAACCATTCATCATTCTCACGGACAAATATGTAAACTGAACCCGATTGTACCCCGTTATCATCGGTGTAAGCAGATCCGACAGTGGCATATTCTTCATCAATCGAAACGGAAATGCCGAAATGGTCGCCACTGCTCGCATCATTGGCGGTTAATTTTGTTTGTTCTACCCATTCATCATCTTCAAGTGTAAAGATATAAGCGGAACCGGAGTTAAAACCTCCATCGTCATTGCAGTCCGCGCCAACAATGGCGTATTCACCATCTATAAAAACGGAAATGCCGAAGTAATCGCCTTCTGCAGCGTCACTGGCAGTCAACTTCACCTGTTCGATCCAGTTTTCGCCGTCTCGAACAAAAATATATGCAGAACCTGAAACACTGCCATCGTCATCATTTCCTTTTGCTCCTATAATGGCATAATCACCGCTGATAGATACAGAATACCCGAAATTGTCATATTGCTCGGCATCACTTGAGGTTAGTAATTCCTGAACAGTCCATTGATCTTCACCTCGGACAAAAATTGATGCTGACCCCGTAATAGGATCATCTTGACGGTCACGGTCACGATATGCACCTACAATTGCATAATTACCGTTGATTGACACAGAGCACCCAAAATATTCAGGACCATGATTACTCATTGCTTCGAGCTCTTGTGGTTCTCCCCATCCATCCTCATTACGTTCAAAAATATATGCCTGACCCTCATACCAGTAATATGCACCAACTATTGCATAATTTCCATCAATAGAAACAGAATTTCCGAATTTGTCAAACTCCCCAATCTCTATCGCTGTAAGCTTAGCCTGTTCTGTCCAACCATCATCACCACGGAAGAAAATATATGCAGATCCGGCGTGGTTGCGACCATCATTCTCATCACAATCTGCACCAATGATTATATAGTCCCCACTTATCGATACTGAACAGCAAAAACGATCTCCGGTATCAGTACTATCTGAGGTAAGTTTAACTTCCTCTGTTGCATTGAGATCACAGAAAGTAAAAGCAAACACAAATGCTGAGAGGATTAATACTCGAATTGAAAATAGGTTCATGTTATTCATTTTAGACAGATCACCTTTTTAATATCATGCTGTGAACTTGTTTTCAGGCTCAGGAAATATAATCCGGAAGTCAAATGAGCACTGTTGAAAGTCAATTGGTGGGTCCCCGTTTTCCGGTGCGATCTGAGAACCTGCTTAACTTCTCTGCCCGTAATATCAAACATTCGCATTTCTGCGAAAGTGTCTTGAAGGAGGTTGAAAGAAATGTGTAACTCTGAATTGAAAGGGTTTGGAGATATCGAATTGATACCGAATGTTGATGGATGGTGATTAGTGTCATCAGTTACATTATTTAGCTCGACTGATACAGTGATGCCAATGGAGGTTTCGCCGCCGGCAGCATTGTGCTGAAACAGGAGCTCACCCTCGTATTCCTGGTTGTCAAGACTATCAGAATTCAACAATAAAATCAGATCTTCAGTTCCATCTGCTTCAATTTCACCTGAGAGGGTATTTAGATCAAACCATTCGTTAAAGTCTGCAAGGAGCCTGATGTCTAATATCTCATTTTGATCAGGTGATGAGAGGGTAAGAAACACTGTACTGTATCGGTCCCACCCCTTACTGATAAAGGTTCCGTTGGGACGAAAACCGGCTTCTGTTCTTAAAGTGCTGACAAATAGAGTGTCACCATTTACCGGATTTATTTTGTGGATGAGATGAGTCTCATTATCAGGACTGTGAAGCATATAAAGTGGACAATCATCCGGATCTTCTGCCCAGTAAGTAAGACTATGGATATTAAATTCACAGCCATCGATAGATCCTGCCACTTGCCCATCTCTCGAATAGCCAGTTATGGCATCTGAAACAAAACCTGACATCCAAAGAACTTCACGGTTCGAATCCCAGGTAATAGCCGTCAGTGCATTTGTTTCTAACTCAAAACCTGTAACCGAATCTCCCTCGGTTGTAAAGCCATAAGCCACTTCACCAGCAGTTGCCCATAGGATCTCACCATCATAAGCGAGATCCCTCATTTTACTATTCGGGTTACCAGGTCTTGGAAAGCGGTTAACTAACTCTCCATCTCGATTGAGTTTATAAAGGAAACTGTTATTTCTATATCCTGTTGTATAGAAGAAATCACCAATCAGGGCAACGCCATGTAAAGAGCCGTTTTCTAATGTCTCTCCTATGGGGAGAGAATCCATCATATCCCATTGCTGAAGATCTTCCAGACTTGGAATTCGCTTTTCAGCCTGCCATACAAGAGTTCCGTTGCCGTTATTAGTTATACTTATGGGGAGTTCGATTAATGATTCTGGTTCAATATCGATGTTGAAACTTTCGGCAGAAAGATTAAATCCTGAATAAAGAAGTGAAATGTTCACCTCAAGACTGTCACCTTCTTCTAAATGAACCTCCACAGTTTGATTGAGAAAATCTTCAGCTTGCACAGTCAGCGTGAAGTCACCAAATGCAAGAGAGTTTGGCATTACCCACTCACCAACATCATCACATATCGCTTCATCTCCGAACAGAGTAGTAATCTGTGCAAATGGTATAGTTTCGTCGGTTTCAAAGTCAATAACTGTGCCGTATAGAACACCACTGGGAAAGGGAATGTGTTCAATGGCTTCAGCGAGATTCGGTCGAGGACCAATATGTCCGTTACCGTTAGGTCCATCTTGTTGTGGCGATCCGGTTTCAACTAAAAGGTCACGCATTTCAGTTGAATTAAGAACCATTCGCCCCCTGGAGCGAGCCTTGACAATTCCCTGAATACATGCGACAGCTCCAGCGACAATAGGAGTTGCGCTGGAAGTGCCATTATGATCAGCCCAATAAGTTTGCCTGGGATCATTGTTCCCAACCCATAGCCCGCCACCGGCAGTTGTGGTTACTTCTTCTCCCCAGCCCTGTAAATCTACCCTTTGCCCGTAATTGGAGAATTCAAGACGGCTGCGGTCTGGTCCCCAATTGCCACTCGGAGGGGCTCCGGCACCAACAAAAATTGCACCCGAGTGACGATTCCTCATTAATCTATCCAGATCACTAAAATCATTGCCAGCAGCCTCCACAAAGATGATTCCGTTAGCAGAGGCGTTTTCAATCGCGTCAAAAATGCCAGCTTGTAGTTCTATTAGCCCTAAACCACCTTCGATACGGTATCCGGCAACGACAACAATTATACCTCCAATATCGAGAGTATCAGCCATAACATTAATCTGATCTGCGAGATTCGGGAAATCGTGTGGGTGCGGTTCCATAGCAAAGGAGCCAATTTCAGCATCCGGGCAGATGCCGTCAAGACCGTAGCCATTGTGACCGGCATTCAGTATCCCAACAGAAGATGTTGCGTGCCCCCCAAATCGGGCACCATCCGGAGTCACGTAAAATGGCTGGGATAAATCCTCATGGTCAGAAAGATAAATATTAATTTCCATATCGATGATTCGCACGCCTTCTCCCGTTCCTCCGGGAAGCTCCCATGCCGCAGGAGCATTTATTCCCTCAGGTGCATCATACAGGTACCCCTGATGCTCAGTGAGATCAGGTGTTTCTGGTGGAATGTCATCATAATCGACGAAATACCGCGGTTCAGCACAAGCCATCTCAATGATGTCAAGTCTGTTCAAGTCATTGATGAATTGCTCAGAGTTCGCCGATGAATCCAGGATAACTCTGAAGTAATTATTAAGGTCAGCGAGTTCTTTTCCTGAGTTTACCTGACCCTTTACTCGTTCAGTATCAAGTATATGTTCAGGGCGTGAAAACAACCTGGAGAGTTTTTTTATTTCGTATTGTTCGTATACTTCATGGAAGGAGGAAAGAACGTTGCTATCAGATGACACGAGCTTACCGTCTCGCAACCTGACAGCATTACCTTCTGCGAACTTGACGTTTATGCAGTAGCGATGGTATTCATTTGAAAGCACAGTATGCTCAGGTTTTGGAGGTGCCCATCGAGCACGGAGAGCTGCGTTTCCAGATACATGCATCAATAATGTAGATGCTAAAACGAGTATTCCCAATTTTTGATTAAACTTCATTTTTCCCTAGTCTTAGAAGATAATTTGAATCTATGGGTTAACTTGTACTGAAAAATATATACTGGTTACCAAAGTACAAAATCTTATTCATTTAGTCAAGTTTAGTTAGACAAATCATTACTCATCCCTGACAAAGATAATATATTTTGTATAAGCATTTTAATAAGAACTATTAGGTAGGAGCCTCATATTGCCTAGTAGGAATACATGACAACACAAACCCTAAACTACCCATTTCTGGAGTAAATTATGACTTAACTCGTCAGTATCTTTAGACAGGTTCTTTCTATGTTACTCCAGGGGTGTGTTCGCTCAGATATCAGTAAACATAAATTAACGGATTGCCTGGTCGGAGTAGGAATGGGGATTACTCCCCTGTCCATGGTCAAAAGTCAATATGAGCTCTAAAATGAGGTAAAACAGTAAATCTAATTTGGTGTGGATGGTCAAAACTAAATCGGGAGCAAAAACAAAAAGGAAATTCAATCCCTAATACTATTTCATCTATACAATCTGTCAACTCATTTCAATAATCCTAAACAAGTGCATTCTTTGCGAACGGTCATATGATCCCTCAAATACAACGTATCAATCTGGTGGCACTTCCTTGAAGTTTCTGGTCAACATCGGCATTAAATCCTTTATTCAACACCAACAAATTCTTTTCAAGGTGTCTTCATTATTGTTGGAAGCGAGGTAATGCACACTTTTATCACGTGAAATCTCCTTGTTTTTGCCAGATCGATTTGAACCTGCGACCATATGAAATTTCTATTTGGTTCCATCCATAAATCAGGTTGAGTTTGAATTGTAACTGCCGAAAATTAGCCGGATGCTGAGGACATGATTGACAACAATAACATACTGATAATACGCCAACAACGATTTGAGCTAATTCAAAAGTAAAAAGAATATCATCTGGTGGATTTGCTGGCAGTCTGTAAAATGTCTTCTTTACGTCCCCTATGCGTGCCCCCGCTACAGCCAATAAAGAAGACCATTATTTTCAACAATAGTGGTTTTCTTTTTTTTGCTCAAAAATCGTGCATCTGATGCGCAAAGTCGTAGGTTTGAAGCGGGTGACAAACTAACTTTAATAATAAAAACAAGTTCACATCCTGACCACAATGTCAATATCCAAATTTTGCTTCATATTATTTTGGTGGTGTTTTTACAAGCTCACTTTCTCACCATACCGAGCCAACCATCGGTGAATTGGTTGTTAAATACCATTAAATCGTGCAATTTTGTGCCGAGAATAATACGCCTCACCAAACAACCTTATCTCTTCAAATTGGAATTCAAAACAGGAAATTTGGAACAACAACAGCGGTTCGAGTGAACCATGAGGAAAGTATCGAATTCTAAAAATTTAACAGGAAAACATTGGACAAGAATTGTATGTAAGAAAGCGAGTGATGCCGTATGAAAAAGGTTTTCAAACACTATTTCCAATTGTAATTGAAGAAACTGAATTGTGGTTTCAAATGGAATCTATGTAAATTTTGTATAGTTAAAGGTAAGATGGAAATCGCTGAAATCCTGTACCAGTAGTGCGGATGGAATAAAGTCCAGGAAAGTAATTATTGGTTTATATCGAAAAATTGCTTGTAAAACCCTTCCCTCTCATCCCCACTTCTCATGCAAATGTTTTATTGTCCTGAATTGTTCAATCAATTCTGAAGGCAAACAACTGTGAAGGCTTTAATCACACTTACCGACTAGTTATGAATCCTGCATTGACACCGGATTGTGTTACGAATGCATCCAAGAATTCTTCACAAACTGAGACTGCCCAGGATGCGCACTCACTAGTCAAAACGTCTCTTGGAAATGTGGCGTTTTGGTTTAGACGCAACGGACTACGTAGTTGCTTTATTATCTTTTGTTGTTCTGATAAAACAGTATTAGGGTCTTCCGAGAACGTAACAACTCTGCCAGGTTCCGGATGGACTAGTAAATTTCGCAAGATGCGAACTACGTTCACATCCTGAAATGGTTGTTGGTCTTCAGAGAGCTCCGGTTTGTTCAATAACCTCAACACCATATTGAAGAGTTGAAGCAGGTTCTGCTTGCCTTTTGGTCGAAGATCTTCCTTTGCGATTGCAGTGATGATTGCCTTCTCTTCAGCAGTTAGTGTGCTTGTGCTTGCAGTTGCATTCAAAAAAATGAATTCGTTTAGTGCTGCTTCTAGATAGGCGAAGGACAATATTACTGCGGCAGTTACAAATGCACGCAACTCATGGGTTTCTCCATTTGAAAAATCACGCGCATTCTTCGTCATGACGCGCGCAGCATTCTTTAATCCAAATGCAAAGCGGTATTCGGATTCAACGAGTGTTACTCTCGATTCTTTATTACCAATTACAACGGTAATATGATCACCAGTGCGATTGGTAGGGGTGGACGTTTTAAATTTTTTCATAAATTGTATCTTGTTCTAGGCTGTAAATGACTATGAAACAACATGTCAAGGATTCAGGTGACCATACATCTCTTAAAAATAATCCTTCGGGTATTGTATGGTAAAGCTCTCGAAGTAAATTCATGTTTGAAGCAGCGCGCTATAATCTTGTTTAACATTCTTAGATCTGATCAGCTTCTTTCACATTGTTGTCTCCAGAATCACTGAGACACATTAACAGGTTTGCTAAGATCTAATTGGATTTTAATGTGATCAGTTGTCCACCACCGTATGTCTTCAAAACATTTGGAATAGATTAATTAAAAAATCACCTTGCTCTCCAGCAGATCCTGTTCCCGTTTCAACTGATACTTCCAAAATAGCAACTTCCTTTCATCTTTCAAACTTAAATCATATATCTCAAGTTTTGTTTTCGCCTGTTTGAATTGTTCGCTGCTTGATAATCTTACGATCTGAAAGAATTATTTTCAGTCTACGAAGTATGCATCTGAAAGTGTAAATATCCAATGATTCATGGTGAAGCTCTTCCTTAAAATATTCAACAAAGTAACCAATCAACTACCAATTCTTTCGACTAGTTATTCTAACTGCACAGAGAGTTCACTTAGCTTTTGCTATTTTCACGAGGGTGTCCCCCGTGAGTCTTTTCTTTCCAGCTTCAAGAAATTTTATTATAGCGTTTAAAGAGGTTGTACCTAATTCTTTCAGGTCTGCATATCTCCTGCTTATGCCAAAAGCA
>JABGPL010000111.1 GCA_018644935.1 Calditrichota bacterium
TACGTGATGTATTGGTGGAGATGACAGCCAAGAGGTTGGGTGTTGCTTGTGTGGTTGAGGGTGGGAAGAAATTCGTTGGCATTATCACAGATGGAGACATAAGGCGGTTACTTGAAACAGACCCAAATCCGCTCGAGCTTCTTGCTGAAACGGTTATGTCTTCCAATCCAAAAACAATATTAGAGAGCACTTTATCTGCATCAGCATTGCACGAAATGGAATCACTGAAAATAACATCTCTACCCGTAGTCGACGAGGAAGGCAGCCTTAAGGGATTAGTTCATATACATGATATTCTCAAGCTGGAGATTAACCGATGATTCCGGTAGCAACCTCGAAACAAATGCGAGAATGTGACCGTATAACGATTGAAGAAATCGGGATACCTGGATTGGTGCTGATGGAGAATGCTTCACGCGCTGTTGCAATTCAGGCGATGGAAATTTTTGGTGGAAGTGCAACCGGGAAACACGTCGTAGTATATTGTGGAAAAGGTAATAACGGTGGAGATGGTTTTGCAGTAGCAAGGTATTTGAAAAATGCAGGAGCAGTGGTCGATGTTTTTTTACTTGGTGAGATTGCAGATCTGAAGGGTGATGCACTAAGAAACTGCCAATTTTTTCAGAAGATAAGTGGCAAGGTTATTGAATTGTCTCTCAATTCAGACTTACCAAATCAGTCAAATGATGTTGACTTAATTATTGATGCGCTTCTGGGGACAGGTTTTCAGGGTGAAGTGCGCGATTTGTTTGCCCTGGTTATTGCTGGAATGAATAATATCTCAGCACCAGTGATTGCAGTTGATATGCCATCAGGTGTTGATGCAGATAGTGGATTGGCAGCGGCACATGCTGTACAGGCTAACGCCACCGTAACATTTGGCTTAATGAAGAGGGGGCTGTTGCTATCACCAGGCAGGGAACTTGCTGGAGAGGTTATAGCTGCAGATATAGGGATTCCACCTGAGGTGATTGAAAAGCAGGACATAAAGGTAAATCTAGTTGAGAAAAGGGATGTCTGTACCAATATTCCGAACCGACATCCAGCAGCTCACAAAGGCGATGCAGGGCATGTATACATTCTGGCGGGATCACCTGGAATGACGGGTGCGGCAGTGCTCAGTGCAAAAAGCGCTATGCGAACAGGGGCAGGTCTGGTCGCGGTTGGGATTCCCAAGGATTTGAACCCGATTATCGAGATGAAACTCGATGAAGCCATGAGTCAGCCTTTGCCTCAAACCAGTTCAGGAAATCTCGCGAAATCAGCACTGCCGGAGATATTACCTCGACTTGACTGGGCGGATTGCATTGTGATTGGGCCGGGTTTAGGAACGGATTCAGAAACAGGTGAGTTACTGGCTGAGTTGCTTAAGGTGACTAATAAGCCATTGATAATTGATGCAGACGGGTTGAACCTGCTGGCAGCAAATCCCGCGTTACTTGATGAATTACCGGTAGGAACGGTTCTGACACCTCATCCGGGGGAATTTAAACGATTAACGGGAAACTCGTTAGATTCAACTACTGACAAGTTTGATTTAGTCAGTAGTTGCGCGTTGAAATGGGGTGCAACAGTTGTACTGAAAGGATCACCAACGATAACAGGGTTGCCTGATGGCAGGTTCTATATTAATCCAACGGGTAATCCTGGTATGGCAACCGGTGGGAGTGGTGATGTTTTAACCGGGATAATCGCCGGGCTGGTGGCTCAAGGGTTAGATACTGAGGTCGCAGCTTGGACAGGGGTTTACATACATGGTGCTGCTGGAGATCGAGCAGCAACTATTTGGGGTATCCACAGCATGCTTGCTGGTGATATTCAAAAGTGTCTAAGCAAGACATTAAAGGATCTAAGCTTATAAATAATTCGAAAGAATTTAAATCGGAGAAAACATGGCAGGTGTAAACAAAGTAATTTTGATTGGAAATCTGGGAAAAGACCCAGAATTGACCTATACTCCAAGCGGTATGGCAATCGCCAAGTTCTCGGTTGCCACGTCTGAAAGGAAAAAAAACCAGCAGGGTGGATGGGATGAGGTAACGGATTGGCATAATGTTACCCTGTTTGGCAAAACAGCAGAGGCTGCGGGTCAATATTTATCAAAGGGTCGTCAGGTATATATCGAAGGTAGAATTAGCTACAATAGCTACGAACGCGATGGTGTGAAAAAATATTACACCGACATACTTGGCAACAGGATGCAAATGCTTGGGTCGCGTGAGGGTGGAGCAAGGCAGGACGGTGGACAGTATCAACAGAATCAGAACACACAACAAGCTCCACCACAGAATACGCCGCCTCAGCAGCAACAAAACACTAATGATTACGAGGATGACCTCCCGTTTTGAGCCTGAGGGCAATTAGTGCTCGTCCGCTCGTAGTGGTTTCTTTTCTATTCGGGATCATTACCCCAATATTGGTTTTAGCATCTGAAGGAGACAGCCTGACTATATTTGTCACCGGATCATTGCGTGGGCGCGCAGGTGGTTGTGTCTGTCCGGGAGGGGGATATGGAGGTCTTGATCGACGCCAAACGGCAATAAATAATCAATTTGAGGGGATTGATTATTTCGGGATAGACTGTGGTGGTTTTCTCGATCTAGACCCGGAAGGTGGGCAGCAGGCAAGCCTGTGTACAATGCTAGGACTCAAGAGGATGGGGCTGAAGGCAGCATTTGTCGGGATGCGGGATTTGTTCTATGGTGAGAAATTCCTGAGGTCGATTGCAGATTCTGCTGGAGTACCATTGATTTCCGCAAATCTAATTGATAGTAGAACCGGGGCTGCGGTATTTCTGCCATGGATTGAATTTGAACATTCCGCAAAACAGTTTGCAATTACCGGAATTGCCGAACATCAACCTGAACGTCGATATCCCGGACCGGGGAATATAACCTCAATATCCCCGGATTCTGTAATAAAGCAATTACGGGAGACAATTCCTGAAAATGCTGATTTTATTGTTTTGCTGACAGATATGAGTGAAGCAAATCTCCGGGATTTTCTGCCTGAATTTACAGAACTGGATATTGTATTTACAAGCAGCCGAAAGATTGACTCAACTCCTCCTTTTGAAATTGCTGGCATAACAGTAGTAAAGCCGATGCGAGATGGAGGGGCACTGGATGGGGTTGTAATTACAACCTCGGAGAATGACGATTTCCAGCCCAGAGTTTTCCGAACTATTTTGAAGGAAGATGTTACGCCTGATGTGAAGACAAAAAACTGGCTAGAGGGATGTTTGAGTGGGCAATAAATTGCTTGTACTGACCGTAAGATGCGCACTACGAGAGGATGGTCAATGACAACTGAGTTCAACGCATCTGTCGGAGAAGTTGTTTCAGCAATTACACCTCTCTCAAACTTCAGTACTCGACAAGTGCCAAGGCGGGAGCATCTCGGGCAAAGAGCTCACCTCGACTTCATCTCACGGCAATCAAACGATACAAAATCGGAAGTTGGCATAAAGGGAGTTTATTCCTCACCGGAGCATCGTCAATTATCTCTGCATGGACGAATAGATTTACTCGAAACCTTAAGTCAGGAACCGCAGGAGGCATTTCGGATAACCGAGTTTAAATCGGTTGTTTTGCCTATCGCAAGTCTTGATGACATATGCTTCCCACCCCCGGAACGATTTACACGACAGGCACTAATCTATACTTATCTCGTTTCTAAACAGAAAAGAGCCAATTCTACTAAAATTGTAAACTGCCGTCTTGTAATCCACAATTTAACAGACGATGCAGAAAAAACGCTTGATCTGGACTTTGATGTTCGGGAGATCGAAGGCTGGTTGAACGAGTATATTGATTTAAAAATTCACGAGAAAGCGAAAAACACAGCTCTTTCTGCTCATCGGTGTGAGCTCGCAAGCACATTAACTATGCCTTACCCCACCTACCGAAATGGTCAGAAGGATACAATTGACCTCACATATGAATCTTTCTGTTCAGGCAAAGATGTAATATGGGAGGCATCGCCAGGTTTTGGAAAAACCATCACGATGCTCCTGCCAGCATTAAAAGCGGCACTTGGTCGGGGTAAACCGGTCTTCTTTGCAACTGCAAAGGGGGGAGGACGTCAACCAGTATTGAGCACAATTGAAGCAATCCAGAAGTATTGCCCTGAGTTGAGTGTGATTTTTTTATCTGCCAGAAGTGAATTATGCTTACATAAATATGGTTCCTGCCGCGAGAATGAGTGCTCATTTGAAAAGTTGGAGCCGGACGAGTTTGGAAGGTTTGATACTCCATCGGAACTTGACAATTGTAAAATAATAACCAGACGAGAATTAAGGGATGTTGGAGAATTAGAAAACCTCTGTCCGGTCGACCTGTCATTTCTGTATGCTGAACGGAGTGACATTGTGATTGGGGATTACAACTTTGTGTATGATCCGGGAGCAAGATTGCGACAATTTCGGGATCCCGGTTCATCCGGGTGGACATTACTCGTGGATGAAGCACATAATCTTTTCAACCGGGGTCGGGAAATCTTTTCAACTGCTATCCCAGCGGATGACATATGGAATTGCCGTCGGATGTTGGAAGATGAGGGGTGGCGGTTTGATTCACTGGGATCATTTCAGAAGTTATTAATCGTTCTTGAGCTAATTGGGGTAGGAGTTCAAGCTTCCATATCTGAGGTTTCTCCAGCTGAACCGCAGTCGATAGAAATTGATGAAACAGAATGGGAGGAGTATCTTGACCGTCTGAGCCTGTCGATGGCAGATTTTATCATTGATGCTCAGGATCGAGTTGCGTCAGAGGTTGTAGATTCATTATGGTCAGTATACAGGCAGATCGAGTACTTTGTCCACCTCCTCGACGAAGAAAGAGAGGCTTTTCCGATATATGCTGATGTGGATGTTCGAGAGATGGGAGTTAAGTGCCTTGACGCGAGCGGCAAACTCGCTGATATAAATGCCCGTTTCAATAATATAGCCGCCTTTTCCGGAACGATGTCGCCGCTTGAATTTTATAAAACAGCAATTGGTTTAACGGTGCGCCCGACGGAAACTTTGCAAGTTGATCCAATTTTTTCCAGAACTAGGCAGTTAGTGGTGCTGGCAGATGATATAGATACCAGATTCAAGATGCGACCCCGTGAGGCTAAACATATTGCCGAGACGCTAATTGAATTTTGTGGGATGAAAACCGGAGGTTATCTTGCCGTTTTTCCGTCATTCGCTTTCATGAATCTCATTACCCCATATTTAGATCAGAGTGACCTGAATTTTGTGGTTCAAGCTCGCGGAATGAGCTATTCGGAAAGACGGAGGATGAGATATATCCTGGATAAGCCTAATGAGACAACACTCGCGATGATTGTTGCAGGTGGTCAGTTCTCTGAAGCGGCGGACTATCCCGGTGATGCATGTGTTGGTGTTGCGATAGTTGGTCCCTGCCTGCCACCTCCGGATCCCTGGCGGGATGAACTTGGCGATTATTGGCAACGGAATGGAGAGGACGGAGAAAAGGTCGCCTACATTGTCCCGGCAATGCAACGGGTTGTTCAGGCTGCCGGTCGATTGATTCGGAGCGAGGAGGATCGGGGGGTAGTTCTGTTAATGGATAATCGCTATCTTCAATCCCGTTTTTTGGATGTACTTCCTGTATCGTGGCAAGATTATCTTAAATCCAAAAAAATAAATTGGCAAACCTCTGTACGTAATTTCTGGGCGAAAGAATTATGACTCCAAAAACAAGCGGAAATTCATACGAACTCGGGCAGATAGTCTCCCATAGTAAAGGCAAGGGGCAACCTCCGGTGTTGTTGCTGCATGGGTGGGGCAGCGATCCTCAAGCACTATCAGTCATCGCCCAACCCCTATCGGTTCACCGCAGGGTGATATCTCTGGCATTACCAGGTTTTGGAGGATCTCCGGAACCACCCGAGTCGTGGGGAACGTGGGATTATGTAGAAATGCTGATACAGTGGATGGATAGCCAGGATCTTAAACGAGTTGACATCATAGCACATAGTTTCGGTGGGAGGGTTACTATCGGACTTGCAAGCCGTTATCCGGAGAGAGTGAATAGAATCGTACTGATGGGCAGTGCAGGGCTGGTTTTACCCCGCAGTCTTCGAACTCGCACAAGGATTGTCTTAGCGCGTGCATTGAGGAACGCTGGTAAGATTGGAGGCGCGGGTGTGGAGAAGTGGATGGAGGCAAAACGTCAGCGAATGGGATCGGTGGATTGGCAGGCAGCCTCAGCGGTGATGCGCCAAACACTGAGCCGAGTCATTAACGAAGATTTTTCAACCGAACTGACTCAAATCAATTCCCCGTCATTGTTAATATGGGGTGAGAATGATGCTGCAGTTCCTCCAGCTATTGGAAGGAAAATGGCAGATCTTATCCCCGATTCAGAATTTTTGCTACTCAAAAATGCAGGACATTACTGCTTTCTCGACCGTAAGGGTGAGACTGTGTCCGCGATTTGGAGGCATTTGGAGTTGCCGAAGGTATGGTAGGGGCACATCGCCATGTGCCCTTACGACATAACCACACACTTTCAATTCACCGTATGGGCGATTCACGAATCGCCCTCAGTTCGATGTATTTCCACCCCGTGTGGCTCGGGTTATTTATTACCCGAGTTTCTTTTCTTAAAACACCTCAAAAATACAAGGAGCAATAGTGCAGAAGACTTTATCGTAAGGAAACTTGGGCAACAAGTAGCCCAAGCCATACATTATGACCAGACTCTTGTGACATAGTCTCTGACGATATTCAGTGAGGATTTTATAAAGCAATCGAACAAGGTCACGTGGCGACGTGCCTCTACAGTTACTTGATCAGGACGAGTTTCTGTGAATAATCCACCGCGTTGGTATTCATATGCAGCATGTAAGTTCCACCTGCCAGATCTGCTCCATTTACGACAATCTCATGAACTCCGGCTGAGTAATTACCATTTACCAAATCCATTGCTTTCCGACCGGATAGATCGTAAACCGATAATCCAACTTTTCCCGATAAAGGTAATGCAAACCTGAGAGTTGTGCGATTGTTAAATGGGTTTGGATAAGCGGACATTTCTAAATTGCGCGGGATTGCAGGTTCATAGGTTTGCTCTATTGAAAGTACCGAAGTATCACTAATATAAATGCATCCGTTCGTAGCTACGGCTAATTTACCATCACTTGTGATAGCAAAATCATTAACTATCTTATGTTTGATGTTGAAGGAAACATCTTCCCAGTTTTCACCAAAATCATTAGATCTGAAGATACCATACTCTACGATACCCTGACCGACAACGTGCTGGATTCCTGCAAATGCGACGCCGTTGTCAGCAATAAATATTCTATTTCCATGGGTACTAAATGAAAATTCACCATGGGGTAATCCCTCATTGGCGGCTGTCCAGATATTGTTCTCTGGTGAGTATCGGTAAAAGCCATTATTCACGATAGCTGCTATAACTGTACCTGAAGCTTGGTGACACGCCAAATCATTAACCACTGCACCACCACCGAAGAAACCGTCATTGATCGGTTCCCATGACTCGCCCATATCTGAAGATAAAAAGACACCCTGTCCCTGAGCGGAACCGGCATAAACATCACCATCTGCGTTTGAAATCAAAGATTTTACCCAAACTGTTGTCTCTTCTGTGGGTGACCATGATTCGCCATCGTCATCTGAATGATGAACTGGGAAACCCGCCATGCCGGCGAAAAGGTCACCAGCAGGAGTACTCGCGACATCCATTACATTTGGATGTGCTACTTGAACCAGAGAGAAGGTTTCGCCATTATCTTCTGAACGCTGCAGTCCTGTATTTGCCGTTGAACAAAGGATTGATCCCTCGTTTGAAATTACAATTTCAGTAGCGGGGTTAAATCCAAGTTCAGGTTGACTGTTCACAGTCCAATCACTGCCATTTTCAGATCGCCAAATACTTGTGCCTGGTGTCTCACGGTATGCGGCAACGAAAAATTGATCATTCCCGCTGATAGCAATTTGCTGAATGTATAGTGCTGAAAGCTGGTCATTAATCTGGGTTAGATTTTCAGCGTCATTGCCCTGATAAACACCTGATATGTTTGTACTCACGCTGATGAGGTCGTTGGCACGATTAACTACAATGTCGAGAATCTGACAGTAAGCAGGGAAGCCTGTTGAAATAATACTCCAGTTTTCACCACTGTCATCACTGAAATGAATATCTGGTGCTCCCAGTGCTTGACCGCGGACTCCAAAAATATTACCTCTCGAGTCAATATCCATCCTTGAGAATCTTGAATTGGGACCCACCTGCTCCCAATTTGCACCGTCATCTACTGAGCGTTGCAAATTTCGATCTGTTCCTACAAGGATGGCATTGTCCAGCACAAGAACATCATATACAGTCCCATCGAAAATCTCAGTCCAGTTTGCGCCATTATCAGAGGAATGAAATACACCACCTCCCATTAGTGCTGAAACATATATTGCGCCATCATTGTCAATCTCAATATCCGTGATTTGTTCAAATCTGGATAATGTAAGTAGAGTACTCCATGATTCACCACTGTTTTCAGAATAGCGAAGCTGATACTCTGCCCCGGAGTACCCCCCGACATACAGATGCTCACTATCAACTGCATTCATTGCGGTGGGTATAAACAGACCGGACTGAACTTCACTCCAATCGACACCATCATTGGATGTGGTCAACAGTTTTGCCTGCAATCCAACCCAGAGGTTGCCATCTGGGGTAACGTGCAGCATTTGAATATCAGAATCGGGCATTCCGATCTGATTCCATGATCCGGCCTCGGAATCCCATTTGAACACACCACTATTTTTAGAGCCGGCATATAAGTCACCGGATTCTCGATCAAGAGACAATTTTGGCACGTGGCCACCGAAAAAATCCATCATTTCCCAGTTGATGTCCTGTGCGATAAGTGCTGAAGAGCTGAGGAAACAACAAACGATAAAAAAGTATCGAAAAAAACGACCCATAGCAGATCCTGTATTTTGTAATGTAGAATTGGCTTAATCTTATGTACTACGACGGGATTAGATGGAAATTTGTAGTGAATTTGGAGGTAATTTTTGGACAGAAGCGTTATGTCCGCTCCCCCCTGCTTGCAGGGGGGAATTAAAAGGGGGGTAACTGGACAAAGTCCGGTTCATGACATTCTATTTTCAGATAGCATGGGCGATTCGTGAATCGTCCTGTTCAAGTAATTGGAATTAATCCGGAAATTTGTCAAGGATCCGAGGTGATGTGTCCCGCCAGTTACTTGACCAGAACAAGTTTCTGGGTGAAATTCATTCTATTTGCCTTCAAAGATAGAATATAAATTCCACTTGTCAACTCAGTACAGTTAACATCCAACTCGTGGTTACCTGCGGATTGCTCATCGTTTACCAATTCCATCATCTTGCGACCGGAAAGATCAAAAATTGTCATATCAACTAATCCAGTCTCGGGGAGTCCATATTTCACTGTTGTGCGATTGTTAAATGGGTTCGGATAGGCACCAGACAGGAAGTAATTGTCCGGTGGATTTACAGTAATAGCAACATCAATTACGGATAATCCGTCAACCTCGTAAACCAATCCACTGCCCGTGCGAATGGTCGAGATTGGCAGGTCCGATTCTGCTTCCTGATTCGCATCCCACAACCGCAACTCAAAAATGTCGCCTGATTTCAAGCCAAATTTTCCGGTTTCAGCTCCCCAGATGGCGATTCCACAAGTACCATCATGAAAATCACCAAATCCAACCATCTTACCATCAGCAGAAAATGCTGCTATCTGGCTTCCGGGTTGAGGATCAATTCCTGAAATGGAGGTTATAAGTAGGCTCATGTTATTGTCTGTTGGTGCAATTTCCTTCCAATGATATTCGATTGGAGTTAAAACAGAATTTTCCTCCTCTTGCTCATCCGGGTATTGTAGGACGACATCTGAATTGACATTTATCTGATAACCCTGACCGGGTTCCCAGGGAGGCATATTTGAAAAATTGAAGGCTGGAGTCATGAATTCGCCATCACCATTTTTAGCAAGATTTACAACGTCGATAATGGGGGAGAGAGCGTAGAAATCAGGAGCACTTGCATCAAGACCATAATCAGGGTAAAATGGAATCAAATTCCAACGCTCTGCCACAGGGATTTGGTTGTCGGGTGGAATGGGATTTCCTGACCAACGGCACTCAAAATCCTCATCCACTTTGACAAAATATCCCTCAGTAAGGTTCCAAAATGGAATATTGTTGGCGTCCCAATCAGGCAGGTAAAACCTGCCATCCTCATCTTTCATCAACTCAAGATTACCCGCTTCAAGTACCTGAGCCATCATTCGCCTGACATCCGGACCTCCTTCAACTTCCCACATTTCTTCGAGAGGTTCGATGTTGAGGGAGATAATGTTCCAACCTTGATTCAACCGGATTATCTGTTCGCGAAGACCAACGGACACCTCGACAACTACTGGTCGCCACTGGCGATACGCCATTCCGTCTTCCCCAACCAGTACATCTTCAACATTTACCGCGTATTCTTCTTCACGATCGTCATCCCAATAGATGAGTGTAAACTCCTCACCGATATCAAGCCCACCCTCCTGGTCACTTCCCATTATTATCAAGCCACATACACCATCATGCACGGTTCCGCAGCCGACAAATTCACCATCTTCTCCAAAAGCCCCGACCTGATCTCCCTCTGCCGGTTCAAAATCTTCAGGTCCAATGATGGAATTGAGTAGTACCGGCATTACATATCGAGTTATTACAGGTAACTCCCAGTGATTTCCATCTTCAAAAATTACTGGTTCTTCATCGCGTTCCTCAGGATAATTCAGCATAATATCCTCTTCAACCACAATTATATAACCCTCACCCTGGCGCCAGGGATTCATGTTTGAGAAATTGAACTCCGGCATCATGAACCGTCCCTGATCGTCTATAGCCCATCGCACTTGATCTATAATCGGAGACAATACATAAAAATCATCTGCATTGGCATTTAACTCGAATGTCGGGATATATGCAGCAATGTTAGCTAATCGACTGTCTAATAGTATGTCTGCATTTGCGGGAATCCGTTCACCTTCCCAGATCACATCCTCATCCTGCTCAACACTTACAATCAATCCCTTTGTCAGGTCCCAGTAGGGAATATTGCAGAATCTCCATCTGAAATCATAGATTTGATTCAAGTCGTTGGATGCATAAAAGTTGCCATTCTCAATGAATTCATCAAACATAAACGGTACATGGGGACCACGATCCTCTCCCTCGTCAAACATATTTTCAGGGGGGACAACATTACAGGAAACATAATTGAAACCGGGGACAAGCTGGATTTCGATTCGATCCTGAGCTTGAATGCTGACGGCAAGTAATGCCAGAGAGACAATTAAAAAAGTTCTCATGATACTATCTCCAGATGTTAATCAAATAGTATAAATTACTGAGACAGATATGTTTACCTGTCCTTCCCGGGTGGATCTGGACACGGTCTTGTTCCGTATCATTAGGGGCCCGTTGCCACCTGCCCTTTTCCCAAAATCACATAATTTCCATTCGCCGTTCGGGCGATTCAGGGATTGCCATTTTTCCAAATCAGATCAATTAGATTTGCACAGGCAATTGAACAAAGGCGCATGCCATGCGCTCTACGGTTATTTAACAAGAACGAGCCTCTGGGTGAAATTCATGCGACCCGCATTCAGTGATAACATATAAATTCCACTCGTCAAATCATTACAATCAATATCCATTTCGTGAGTACCTGCGGATTGCTCACCGTTTACCAATTCCATCATCTTGCGACCAGAAAGATCAAAAATCGTCAGATTTACCAACCCCGTCTCGGGCAGTCCATATTTCACAGTTGTATGATTGTTGAACGGGTTTGGATAGGCACCGGACAGGAAGTAATTGTCTGGTGAAGTTACAGTTATAGCAACATCAATTACAGATAATCCGTTTACTTGGTAAACTAAACCAGTGCCAGTGCGAATGGTCGAGATTATTAGATCTGTTTCTGCTCTCTGATCTGCATCCCAAAACCGCAACTCGAATTTATCTTCTGATTGTAAACCAGATTTACCAGTTTCAGCACCCCAAATAGCAATACCGCATTTATCATTCTGAACATCACCGACACCAACCATTAGACCATCGGAGGTATAAGCAGCAATCTGGCTTCCCGGTGCAGGATCGATTCCAGAAATAGAAGTTACAAGGAGGCTCATGTTATTGTCGGTTGGTGAAATTCCCGTCCAGTGAGATGCGATTGGTGTGTGGGCAGCATCCTCTTCCTCACACTCTTCCGGATAATGCAGGACGACTTCTGCATCTACATTTACCTGATACCCCTGCCCGGGCTCCCAGGGAGGCATATTTGAAAAACCGAACTGAGGAGTCATAAAATCTCCATCACCGTTCTTTGCTATCAGCACATTATCGATTATGGCAGAGAGCGCGTAAAAGTCCTCAGCTCTAAAATCAGGGAAATATGCGATTAGGTTCCAGCCTTCTTCTATTGGAATTTCAGTGTCCGGAGGGATCGGACATCCCGACCAGGTTACCTCAGTGTCTTCGGCTATATTTACTTGATATCCTTCCGTAAGATTCCAAAACGGTATGTTGTTGAATCTGAATTCAGGTGAATAGAATCGTCCATCTTCATCTTTCATCATCTCAAGCAAGTCCATACCAAAAAGTTCCTCCATCATTATTTCGATGTCGGGACCTTCTTCAATTTCCCACATTTCCTCGATAGGTTCGATGTTAAGAGAAATTAGATTCCAGCCATTTTCTAATAGAACTCGCTGCTCACGAATACCTTGCTCATTTTCTACTTCTACAAAAATTTCAAACACAGAAGGTCTATGGCATACAAATTCTAAACCATTACCTTCGAGAACCTCTGTAACTTCAATCTCATATTCCGATTCATCATCTTCATCCCAATACACCAGGGTCATTGTATCTTGCCAATCCAAACCAGGAATATCCCTTAAATTTCCGTTTTCTTGTAAAACAGTAAGCCCTGCCCTTCCATTTTGTACATTACCATATCCAACGAATTCACCGAATATACTGAAAACTCCGATTTGATCTCCATCTCCAGGTTCGAAATCTTCTGGTCCTTCGATTGAGGTTACCAAAATACTCATGTTAAGATCTGTCATAACAGGTATAGACCAGTGGTCTCCCTCATCAAAAAGTACGGGTTCTTCAATTCGCTCTTCGGGGTAGTTAAGAATGACATCCTCCGCGACCCTGATATAGTAAGCTTCGCCTTCTGACCATGGATTCATATTGGAGAAATTGTATTCAGGCATCAGGAACATTCCTCTCTCATCCTTGGCTATTATTACATTATCGATAATCGGGGATAATGCGTAAAATTCACCCGCATTTGCGTTCAAATCATATTGTGGGTAATATGCTGCCAGATTCCCTCCACTGATTAGCGGGATATCTGCGTTCGGTTCAATTCTCTCCCCTTCCCATCTAACTATGACATCTTCAAGGACAAGGATTCGCAAACCTTGTGTGATCTCCCAGAAAGGAAGATTGCAGAATTGCCAATTTGGTGCGTAGAATCTACCATCTGCACCGGTGATAACTTGAGCGAGGTGTACACCGTCCTCTCCTTGTAGTTGATCGAACATCAACCTGACATCCGGACCACCGTCCTCACCTTCACGGAACATTTCCTGTGGGGGAGCTATATTGATGGACATCATATTGAAACCAGGTGTGAGCAGGATTTCAATTTGGTTTTGGGCTTGAGCACTTATGGCAAACAAGGATAGGCAGATAATTAACAAAGTTCTCATGCTGATTCTCCTGAAGTTAAAGGAATATTTTTATTCAACATCAGACAGGTAATATACCTGTCCTCCCCGGGTGTGTTTGGGTATGGTCGCATCCCGTATTTGTAGGGCACGTCGCCACGTGCCCTTTCTCCAAAACCATACATTCCCCATTCACTGTTCGGGCGATTCATGATCGCCTTTTTCAAGAACTCCAACAATTTGTGGTCTTTCAGTATTTGAACAAGGGCACGTGGCGACGTGCCCCTTGTATCTTGTCTTATATCAGTTTTCTGTCTTTTTACACCATCTTTTGTTATCTTGTAACATTCTCCCAAGTCCACGAAGCCGTAGGCGAAGTGGACTTGGGAGAATGACCCGGATCGGAGTTCGTCGTGCCCCTGGGGTTTAAAGCCCGTTTCGTAGCTGGAACCCGATCCGGTTTCCAAAAAACGCCCGAACAGTCGCATGGTCCGCTATTTGCGAGACCGAATCTACAAGGAAGGGAATATGGAAAATTTTACACATACTTCAAAAACCGTTGTCGGTATTGATGTATGTGTAAAATTTTCCATATTCCCTTCCTTGTAGATTCGGTCTCGCAAATAGCGGA
>JABGPL010000112.1 GCA_018644935.1 Calditrichota bacterium
AGAGATTATTTTCACCTGATCTCAATGGAATAGGAACCAACGCTGTCCTCATCCCTTGGTCCAACTTTAATGTAATAGTTTCCTGGTGTGAAAGATTCAATAACCTCCGGATTCACTCCTCCCCCATTCAGGGAAGATGACCTAAGGCTTGATCTGTCGGCAGCTCTATAAACCCAAATACTTGCGGATCCTAGTTCACCAAGTGTAACACTTATTGTGCGCGAACCGGATTCATTTATCTGGCAAATATACCAGTCCTTGTCTGTTTCTGGATCTATAAGACCTTCAGTCAATCCGTTAACTGGCAAATCTTCAGGTGGAGTATGTGTTCTGGCAGCAATGCCGTTACTTGATTCAGATCGTCCAAATGTATTATAGCCAAATACTCGATAGTGGTACTCAAATTGAGATTGGAGTGAAACATCAGTGTATTGATGGACACCGGACCCTAATCGATTAATCTCGGTCCAAATACCACCCAGTCCCTCTCTCCTTTCGATAATAAATCCCTCTTCATTGTCAGAAACATCATCCCAATCAAGGAGAACTTCATCCCAGTAAATCTCCTTTGCTCGTAGATGTGATGGTGGCAAAGGGCTCGCAGTTGGACTTGACTGCTGGGTAAAGCGTACTGTTATTTTCTCTGGTCGGTGACCGGGAGCCTGAACCAAGATTTCAGCAGACCTCTCAGTATCATCATTCACAGAATATAACACTCGGAAATATCCATCTCCAGAACCGTTTCGGGGATCAATTCTAATCCAATCTGCCATAGTACCAACCGACCAGGCACCTCCAGCATAAATTGAGAAAGCACTTACTTCTGAATCATATTCTGCAACTCTCGACCCAGGAATTATACTCAATTCAAGGGGCTTTGCAGCCTGAGTAATGCTTATTGTTGCTGCGGTTGGAAAGTGGTTTGGTGCAGTAATGGTGATAACACCGGTTCTTGCCCCTCCTTCGTTCTTATCGACAGTGATAGCGATTTGACCGGAACCCTCTCCTATTACCGGATGTACTGAAAGCCAATCAAGCGCTTCAATAGCCTCCCATTCTCCGGAAGCCGTCACATTGAAATATACTGTGTTAGGCGAATCTTCTATTGAGGTTGAAGGTGGATTTATCTTAAGTGCGGGATTTGCTGATTGTATTAACTTTGTAGTCACTGTTTCAGGTACATGATTCGGTGCGTTCACCGTTATATCACAGGATCGCGAATCACCTGAGTGAGACTCAAAGTGAACAGTAAACCTGCCACTCCCTTCACCGGCGTTGGGTTGTGTCCAGATCCAGTCAACAGATTCAGAGACACTCCACGGACCTGAGGCAATAATATCAAAAGATGTGCTGTCATTACTATTAGCAACTGATCGGGAAGAGGGATTAACCCTGAGAACCTGACGTAATCCCGCTGGATTATCCGAATCATCTGAGCAAGATACCAGAATGAAACAGCATAGAATTAGAAGTGACCATCTTTGCAGTAACATAGTTAACTCCGAGATTTACACGGTTATCAAGAATGAAGAATCAACCAAGCTTATAATATACAATCAGAAATCCATCATTAAAAGGTTTTTAATAACATGAATCTGACCTTATTGCAAGAAAATCAATATTAACGGAAGATAGGTTTAATAGGAAAGAGCCTCCCGGCAACTTTACCCGAATGCTCAATTCCAATCTAAACTGTGGAAGTGAATATCACTTCCACAGTTTAACTATTTAATCAATATTACCTGTACAACCCTTTCAAACCCGGTCGAAGCCTTCATCTGTACGAGGTAAACACCAGCTGAAACATCAGTTGCATCCCAATTCACAGTAAAATTACCCGCTACAACTGTTCCCTTCACGAGTTCTTTTATGAGCTTGCCATTCATGTCAAAAACACTTAAATAAATATCAGAATTTTCCGGGCTGCCATATGTCAATCGGGTCGTACTATTGAACGGATTGGGGTAGTTCTGAGACAGGTAGTAATTTTCAGGAACATCTGACTGGACTTCAACATCAAGTGATAGGAAGCCATCCGATTTATATACGAGCCCATTGCCACCGAGGACATCTAGCAAATTGAGATTTCTTGACACTTTTTCACTTGCATCCCAGAACCTCAGTGTGATCTCCTCGTCTTTGAGAGCTCCTTCGATTGCTTCTGTGTTTTCTTCGTCACCCCAGACTGCAAGACCGCATCGACCATCGGTGAATTCACCAGATCCGATCTTATCATTAGAAGACGAATAAGCCGATATCCGGTCTCCACTACTCAGCTCAATTCCGGTAATTGAATTGATGAGTACGCTCATGTTGTGTGAAGTGACGACCGGATTAATAACAGTTTCTGAGTGTTCCTGGTTGTCAATAAAGGCAACTTCTTCCTGTTCTGGAGGATAGTTAAAGGTAACCGGTTCTTCTAAATTGGTTTTTATGTGGTATCCCTGTCCTTCAGTCCAGGGGAGCATATTGGAGAATCTCATTTCCGTTGAAATGAAACGACCCAGCCAATCTTTGACAAGAACCACGTTATCAATTATCGGGGACAATACATAAAAATCCGGAGCGGAAGCATCGAGGTCATATTCAGGAAGGTAGGCTATCATATTCCAGCTTAGACTGATTGTAATATCAGCGTCGGCGGAGATACGCCAACCCGGAATCACCACATCAACAGCCTCTCTAACATCCATCTTGTAGCCTTGAGTCAAATCCCAATATACAATATTGTTGAAATCCCATTGAGGTAGCCAGAAACGACCATTAATATCTTTCAAGATCAATACCGTTTGATTATCATCCTCATCCTCAAGCTGATCGAACATAAGTAGTACATCAGGACCTCGATCTTCATCATTGGCATAGAAATGCCGCGGGGCGACATTGATTGAGATCATGTTCCAACCTTCACGAAGTTCAAGGACGAGATTCTTAATTACACCTCCAATCAATTCAATTGTAGTTTCACCTCCCTCTCTCCAAATCTCTGGTCCGTCTATAAAAGTAGTTTCAACTTCAAACTCTTCATCAGCCTCATTGTCCCAAACTAAAAAATTGAAAATTTCCCCATTTTCAAAACCTTCGAAGTCATCTTCAGCTCCATACGCAAAGAAATCAACCGGGACATCTTCTGCCCAAAGAACCGATCCACCAAGGTCGTCTGCCTCCGTAAATACACCGATTTCCCATCCAGCAGACGGTATTTCGTCCTCATAAATAAACTGTTCTACTCTAAGTAGGTGCTGGGCTTCTGGTGCATCTTCGATTTCAAACGGAAGTGTAAAATGTTCGGGTTCCGGTAAAATGCCAACGAAGATACTAATTTCAACTTCCGCTCTGGGAGTCTCCGGATCATTGGAATTAAAGTATATGTTGCCTGTGTAGAACCCATCAATTAGGTCGTCCGTTGAAACCGCAGCGATTACATCAACATCATTTTCAACTTCAATCTCACCGAATGTTGGTTCTATTGTTACGATTCGTAACTCGGTTATACCATCATCAATTTTGAACCAGGTTGAATTGGCCCACCCCCCCACCCACAAATCCTTTCCATCATGTGCTGGTCCCCCAAAAGCCCGATCTCCAGGTGACTCGAAGTCCTGAACAGATCTTACATTCCATTCATCATCAACTGAAACTTGATACAGATGATTCTCAGCGTTCCCCCATAGTTGTCCATCCGGGTGATCCCGAACCCATTCTATTCCCCAGATGTCTGCATTATCCATTGCAGCATGAAAATCGATCGTCGCGACCTCATCATTACTCTCCAGTTCAATTACATGAAGAAGCTCATCCTCTCGTGAATTCAAAAAAACATAACTTTCAAGATCACATCCCATACCTTTTATTAGGTTAAAATTCAAATTGACTTGACCGAATACATTCCCCTCCAGGTCATATCTTATTACATTCGGTTCCATCCAATCCACAACCCAAATCTCCTCACCAGTCCATGTCATCGATAGAGGATTACCTGGTCCTGCCCAGGAATTGACAATCTCTCCATTTTCTGTATTCATGGCGATGATCAGATTCGCCTGGTAGGCACAGCCCCATACAAGCCCATCGTGGGTTGAAGTCATACCTCCACAATAAATGCTACCAGAATCGAATTGAGCCAATATGTCTCCCGCGTCATCGCGCTCAGGACCAAATGAATCGTTAACATGCCGAACGGAACGTGCAGGATTATCAAATTCAGGATGTTCCTGTATTTCGAATTCAGCATCCCAGATAAGGATGCTACCACCCACATTTGAGAGATTCAAAGCATATTCTTCCATAGCTCCATTTTCAAGGTTATCCACGATCATATCCGGCTCTACAATTATATTGGGAGGGTCTAATCCTAAACCGGTCAATCTTACCGGATAGCCATCTTCCCAGTCTCTGTGCGGTGGTTCTGTGATAAATAAAATCGTGGCTTCCTGATTTTCTTCCTGGTCAATGGGATTGAATGTAACATTAACTGCCGTCTCTTCATCTACTTCAAGATCGAAAGGAAATTCAATATCTTCATCAATTACGAAAAGCTCGTTGTCACAAATTGCTTCTTCAACCCTCAAGATACCCGTACCTACATTAGTAATCGTTATCTCTGCCGTTTCAGGATATTCGATAAAGACAATACCAAAATTAAAAGGATCGTCATCCTCATGTCCACCTGGATCAGCAAAAATGCGTCCCTCACCCGTGACTTCCATGATAATTGGGATTATAACATCGGGTTCTCTCTCCGGAGCTACTGGATCATTGCTAAAAAAGCATAGTTCTGCTTCATAGATTCCGCCTAACAAACCACCTGAATCGAAAATAACAATTAGATCCTGATCTCCATCTGGTTCAACTTCGCCTTCTTCAGGTTCACAGGAAAGCCATTTATCATTACTCTGAGAGAGAAAATATAGAAGTTCTGCTGCAATTGATCCCCACTGCCCTCCGTCTCCAGCCCAATTAGTCCAGCAGTCACCACTCGAGTGACCAATCGTCAAAATAGTTCCGGAGCCAATACCATAAGCAACCGCTCCCCATATGTTCGGCCTATTTTCCATACCAATAATAGGTTGAAACCAATCTATTGTCCCGTTAGCTTCACCTTCTTCAAACTGATCATGAGAGTATCCTGAAATCAGGAAGTTACTCCCTTCTATTATCTCTCCTTCAAGCCAAAAGTCCGGTTCTGATGTGTGCAAAATCTCTGCAAGATAAGAGAAGTTTTCATCATTTGGATTGGGACTGACAATTAATCTTCCATTAATGCTTTGATTGTTCAGGTTGTTTGAGATTCCTCCCGGGGTCATGAGTCCACCGGGAATACCTGTTTCGAAATACGCACCGCCTCCACCATCAATATAGTCAAGTAACCTCTCGATGTTTGCGTTGTACTCACCTACGAATCTCTGCTCCCACAGGTTGAATATAAGTGCATCAAATTCCTCAAAATCAATCTCATTTAAAGCATCTTGATTCCTAAAAGAAACAAAATTTTCTTCATTAAGAAGCGGATCTTGAATCATGCCCAAATCTAACCAAGGCATCCTTTCATTCCTATCTGTGGTAAAGCAGGCAAAACGAAGTCCATCCATAAATCCATCCTCTAAAGGATCACGACGTGGTCCGTTTTTATCTAACCTTACTTTCCGCATTGATCGAATCTCTGAGTCGCGGAGATGTTCATCAGCATATTCTACCTTTGAAGACCATCGAAGTTCAACTGCTCCTGGGTTGGTAATATTCAGGACTTGCTCATCCCGTTCACCCTCGATTAGACCTATCTCAATTTCTCCAGGTTCAATTAGCAAAATCGGTGGTGAGGTAGTTGTCCCCTGAACTAAAACCTCCCAATCTCCACCTGCATCGTTCGAGGTGATGAACATTGTCCCATCATGCTCACCATCTGCATCTCCATTGAGAATAAAATTAACCAACCTTGAATCCTGAGCTGGAACTTCAAATTCTGGAGGATCGCATGTAAAAAAATCGTTTTCACACCCTATTTCTTCAACTGTCAGAATTGAAGAACCTGAGTTTATTATCATTACTGAAATCGGATAATCTTCACCTGAGTAGATATCCAAATAGACATTATTCCAATCAATATTGTCGGGAAAACCAGCCTCTTCGCTCCACTCTACATCAAGGACGGGAGCTTCTATAACATTCATTCTAACATTCAATTCTAGATCAGGATTATCTGGATCATCAGAAATAAAATGTATTACACCTTCATATTCACCTTCAAATAGTCCGGTTGCATCCAAACCGACAATGATATCCAAGTCTTCGTCTGCTTCGATATTACCACCATCGGGATCATAAGTGATCCATCTGAACTCATCTATGCCGTCATCATAGACATTAACAAGTTGGTCAATCACACTAACGGACCTCCAGATATTTTCACCATCATGACCTAATGCCAGAAATGCTCTGTCACATTGAGTATCAAACTCTTGCGCTAATTCTGCTTGCCAGTTTTCAGTGTCAACAGAGAATTGCCATACCTGAGATTCAGAACCAAGCCAAAGTTGACCATCAGGATGATCGTCCACCCAGCACATTGATCGAGCAGTTCCATCCTCCATCAGTGCAATTAACCGTTCCCCGTCAATGATTCCAACATTTTGATAGTCATTTTCAACATCATAGACATGAACATTCCTGCTTATTCCACTAAGCGCAAAGAGCCATCCATCCTGTTTACTTGTTCCATAATCCAGAATCCTTTCACAATCTATCTCAAGATCACCAATTGCTTCTCCCTCTTGATTGTATCTGTGAACAATGGAAGTTGGGTAATGATTAGTGTAAACTATTCCGTCCAAAAACCCAATTCCATGAACTGCTTCCTCTACTTCCTGAAAGAAAATATTTTCAACTCCACCTTCACCATCGTAAGTATAAGATTGCACAGAACGGGGTGAAGCAGAAGAAGTCCACATCACCTGTTCGTCCGGGTCCCAATCAAAACCGACAATTCGTGTCATATTTAGATCTAATTGAAACAAAACTTCTCCGAGGTCATCACGGAGTGGATTATCACAATGTAAGGAACGTGTTCCGCGATTGATGTTTGCATCATGTTCAGGTTGATTGATATATTCATGTTCGATGACAAAACTGATTGCATCATCTCCAATATTGGAAATGACTAATACATGATCAGATGATTCACCTGTATTCAATTCGTCCTCTATCGCATTTGGGTTTACTTCGATCTCAGGAGGATTTAAATCTCTTCTCCCGGCGTTGGGTGGATTCTCTCCGACGATAGATGGAAGATTTTCTGAACAGTGGATGCTATTAATGTAGGGAACAAAAAATGGGACAATTAAGAAAACAGCAACAACGAGGAATAGAAAAAATGCACATTTCCGCAACGTAGTATCTCCTTTGAATCCGATTAAATAACAATTCTACGAACAAACTTAGAAACAAAATCTAAGATCTATGCCTCAAAGGTATAAACGGATAAAGCTATAGTAGCATTGATATCCAATCACCTTTGATTGCGGGAGGCAATTTATCTAATGTTGGAATGTATGAAACTATTCCGGGTATTTCAAGACTTATTACGCTTATATTTAGAATTTTACTTTCAGATTCGAGCCTTTTAGGCAAACACACCAAAAGGCTCAAATCAGAGCATCTGAATTCTACAAATCCCTACAAACTTCATCCTACTTAATAAGTATCACCTTCACAATCGATCTAAATCCCGTTGAAGCTTCCATCTGTACTAGGTAAATGCCGGCAGAAACATCAATCGCATCCCAATTAACAGTATGATTGCCAGCTTCAACTGTTCCGTTCACAAGTTCCATGAAATGCCTTCCATTCATGTCAAAGACATTCACAGAAACATACGCATTCTCCGGACTGCCGAATGTCAATCGGGTCGTACTATTGAACGGATTAGGATAGTTCTGAGATAGGTAGTAATTTTCAGGGACAATTGTCTGAACTTCAACATCAATTGCTATAAAACCATTCGATTCAAATGTGAGTCCATTGCCGGCGAGAACAGACATTACATTGATATTCCTCTCGACCGATTTATCAGCATCCCAGAACTTGAGCACGATTTCCTCGTCTTTGAGAGCTCCCTCTATTACTTCAGTGTTTTCCTCGTCACCCCAGACTGCCAGACCACATCGTTTTGAGGTGAATTCACCTGATCCTATCTTACTACCCAAAGATGAATATGCGGAAATTAAGTCTCCAACTTGTGGTTCAACTCCGTCAATTGAATTAATGAGTATGCTCATATTCCGCGTAGAAGGAACAGGGGAAATATTGTTTTCAAGATAGTCATCTAACCCAAATACCGCCGCCACATCTTGTTCTGGCGGGTAGATAAGAACTATTGGTTCTTCCGCATCAATGTTTACATGATATCCCCGCCCTTGAGTCCAGGGAACCATATTTGAAAATTGAAATTCTATCGACATAAATCGACCCTGACCATCCTTGGCACGGATCACACTATCTATTATCGGGGACAATACATAGAAATCTGGTGCTGAAGCATCGAGATCAAATTCTGGGAAATAGGCTATAAAATTCCACCCCGGTTTTATTGATATTTCTGCATCCGGAGCAATACGTCTACCCTGAAATACAGCCTCTGCTTCTTCAGTTAAACAAATCTGATATCCTTGAGTCAAATGCCAAAAATCAACATTTATGAAATTCCATTCGGGAACCCAGAAATGTCCGAGTTCATCTTTTAGAAGTTCAATTGGTTGATTTCCATCCTCATCCTCGAGCTGCTCAAACATTAAGGGAACACTGGGGCCACGTTCTTCATCATCACCATAAAACTGACGCGGGTCAACATTAATTGATATCAAGTTCCACGACTCCTGAAGTTCCAGTTCGAGTTGAGTTATTTCGCCTCCGTCTAATTCAAGAGTGGTCTCGCCCCCATCTTCCCACGTTTCGGGTCCATCCCGAACGGTTGTTCCGACTTCAAAATCTTCATCTGCTTCGTTATCCCAAACCTTAAAACTAAACCGACCTCCATTCTCAAACCCTGCAAAGTCGCCCTCAGATCCAAACGCAAAAAACTCTACTGCCCCACCGCCTAACCACACGGCTGAGCCACCAAGTTCTTCAGTTTCTGTAAAAACACCAATTTCCCAACCTGCCGGTACATGCTCGTTATCCCATAACAACTCGACCACAGATAACCGATGTCTTGCATCAGGGGCATCCTCCATGTCAAACGGGAGGACATAGTTCTCAAGGTCAGGGACAATCTGGCCTAAACCAGTCAGGTTCCACCAAATAATTCCATCTTCCACATTTATAGCATCTGTAAGTAGGATCAGGGTGGCATTTTTTTGACCCGCTGCATCCGGTGAAAAGGTTAAGATGAACTCAAGCTCTTCTCTAGCCGGAATTTCTATCTCCTCTTCGAAATTGTGCGTGAATGCCCCGGCGTCCTCACCATCAATAACAATCTCTTCAATTTCTAAAGAGATGTCACCAATATTCAGGATGGCTATTTCGAATTCTGAGTCTTCAAAATCGACAAAGGTATCTCCAAACTCGATGGTCGCCTCTTCTTCGTCAACGATGGGTTCCGGAATGACAGGCTCAGCTGTGATAATTGGATGACCATTAATCGAGACTCGCACACTGATTTCAACCTGAGGTGTTTCAGGATCATTGGAAATGAAGAAAAGTGTTCCATCATAGAATCCATCAGGAAATTCCTCAATAGAGATAGTTGCAATCACATCAATATCAGCCCCCTCTTCAAGCTCACCAAAGGCGGGATCACATTCGATCAACTCCCATTCATCAATACCATCTTCGATCTTGTACCAAATTTCTGTTTCCCACATTCCTACCCACAAGTCTTCTCCATCATGCCCCAGACCTGCCCAATTCTCTTCACCTGGCACATCAATCTCACTCACAACTCTGGGAATTAACTCTTCACTGATTGCCATCTGAATAACATTACCTCTGTTATAGGCCCATAACTTTCCTTCATCATGATTTGGCACACACTCAATATCATTTAGAAAACTATTTCCTAATGCTTCTCGATACAGAATAGCTCCCATCTGATCATGTGTTTCAATGTCAATCAGGAATATTGAATCTTCGGTTATGGAGAGGGCATAAACCGTATTTTCCAGGTCACATGCCAATCCTTGAATAGATTGCATGTTCAAATCAAACTCTCCGATCATTTCACCTTCAATATTGAATCTGGAGACAACTGAATTTGGCCGTTCCACAATCCAAAATTCCTCGCCTGTCCAGGTAATTGCCATTGGCGCACCAGGACCTTCCCAGTTACTGACAATCCTACCATTTTCAATGTTCATTCCAATGATACGATTATTCCTATAGGCACAGCCGTAAACGAGCCCATCATGGGTGGATGTCATACATCCACAACTGAGAATACCGGAATTAAATTGAGCCAAGATATCTCCCGGGTTATCACGGCGAGGTCCGGAGGAATCCTCGATTCTTCGAACCGTGCGCTGTGGGTTGTCTCGATTGGGACGCTCGAGTGCTTCGAACTCTGTATCCCAAATGAGCAAGTTGCTGCCTTCGTTTGAAACATTCAGGACAAATTCTGCCAGATCTCCGTCAATAAAATCGCCAGAAATATCATCGGGAAATACATTAATGAAGGGAGGCTCAAAACCATCACCTGTCACATTAATGGGATACCCATCGTTCCATTCGAAATGGGGAGGATCTGTGACAAATACTATCGTTGCTTCTTGATTTTCTACCTCCTCACGTGAGTTAAAAAGAACATTTATCAGCAATTCTTCATTTATCTCAAGGATAATTGGAAACTCAATTTCTTCATCAACATAAAAGACTTCGTTATCAGTAACGGCTTCTTCAATAGTCAAGACGCCTGTTCCGACATTGGTAATCTTAAATTCAGCTGCTTTTGGGAAACCTATATAGCCAATTCCGAAATCATAGGGTTCGTTATCTTCCGGTCCGGCTGGTTCCACAAATATGCGTCCAATCCCGGTGATTTCCAATGCTATGGAGACTGTTTGATCCGGTTCGCCTTCGGGAGCTACCGGGTCATTACTGTACAGGTTAATGTTAGCCTCGTAAACTCCATGTCTCATACCTTCGGTTTCGAGAGTGACAATTATTCTATCGTTTTGTCCGGGAGGGATTTCACCTTGTTTTGGATTCCAACTTAGCCATTGTGCAGTGGTTCGGGATATGTAATAGAGAATTTCTGCCCCAATTGATCCCCACTGCCCTCCATTTTCAGCCCAATTAAACCAGCAATCCCCAGGGGGATGTCCAACGGTCAAGATAATTCCCGTCCCGATACCATACGTGACCGCTCCCCAGCGATCAGGATCGTTCTGTGTACTTGCAACAGGTTGGAACCAATCTATATCTCCATTCCTGACTGCACGTTCAAATTGACCATGTGAATAGGATGAATTCAACCATGCGTCACCCTCTATTACCTCACCTTCGAGCCAATAATCCGGCTCTGAGATGTGTAGAATCCTGGCAAAAAGAGAGTAGTTTTCATCCTCCGGGTTTGGACTGACAAGAAATATCCCATTATTAGACCGGTCGTTCTGATCATTGGATAAACCACCTGGTGTCTGATGCCTTTGTACTCTGCCAGTTTCGAAATATGCTCCGCCTCCGTCATAAATATAATCTGTCAAACGCTCTAGATTTGCATTATACTGATTCATAAACTGTTGATTGTACAAGGTAATCACAACACCATCATAGTCCCAATAATCGACTTCAGCAAGATCATTAGCTCCTCTATAGGAAACAAAATTATCTTCATTGAGAAGTGGATCTTGACGCATACCATCACCTATCCAGCCCCAGTTGTCATTGGTTGTAAAGCATGCAAACTGAAGATCTTCAAATGCCCCATTCTCCAACGGGTCACGGTTTGGTCCGATTGATTTTGGTCGAATATGCCTTATCGATCGAGTATCACCATCCTGTTCGGGTTCCTCAACTATTTCTGACACTGAACCCCAAGACAATAGAGCTTCCCCAATATTGGCAATTATAACCTCAAACTCAGTTGATTCACCCTCAATCAGTGCCACGTCAAATTCATCAGGATTGAGCTCCATAACCGGTGTTGAGGAGGTGATGCCATGAACCTGTATTTCCCATTCCGCATTCTCAGGATCATTGGACAAGATAGTAAGTATCCCTTCATGTTCGCCATCCTCTTCAGCGGATATAATTAGCGTTAGCATTCTAGAATCAAAAGGTGGAACGATCAATTCTTGTTGTTCTGAGGAAAAATATTCGTGGTCAAATGAGATGTCTTCAATAATAAGTTCATCCGTTCCAGCATTTTTTATTTCAATTCTTAGCGGTTGATCTCTTCCTGTGAACAACTCATCATAAACACCATTCCAGTCGATACTATCCGGGTATCCAGCCTCCTGACTCCACTCGACCTCAATGATGGGCAAACCGGTCACCTGGAGAGTAATTTCAACGACGAACTCTCTTTGAGCAGGATCATTTGTATAAAAGTGAATGTTGGCTTGATAATCACCACCAACCAATTCTTCGGGACTGAGAATAATGGTAACGTTCTCGTCTTCATCCGGCTGTAGTTCACCCCGATGCGGGTCCCAGGTCACCCATTTTGAGAAGTTAGTCAGAAAATCCAGATAATGAATCACACCAACTCCTGTGCGTCCCCATGGGAATTCCTCTTGTCGGGCATGTAGGTAGCCATCTACGGTAGTAGATGCGAGGACATAGCCATTACCAAACTGATATGTAACGATTATTGGCTCCTCTACCGGATTGCCCATTGCCATAATCTCCGACCAATTGGAATTCTCAAGCTCATTTATATCCCTTTGGTTAAAGACGCCGTGTGCAGCTCCGGCCAGTATCTGTCCTTCACGCCATTCCCAATCGAAATCGTCGTTCTCGTTCATGTAGTTGATGAGGAAATTATCACCGGGATTCAGCATCAGCGGACAATCGTCCTGGACTTCATCTCCGTTAATTCTCCCCCATGTATAGACGAGACCCCCGGGATTAACAGGCCGAGTAATATGCCTGTTGCTTCCGGAGCTGTGGTATAATGCACCGCCGTTATCTACAAATTCCTCTATCCTCTCAAGATTTTCATTGTGGTCTATGACCCATCCTTCTGTCTCGTAATTGCCAATCCACATGAAATCGTAATCATCAAAATCGATATCACCAACCTCGTCCCAAGTATGGAACCTATCATATTCGAGGTCGTCAATTGCTTGGAAATATTGTTCAAAATCCCAATTCTCCCATCCACAAACTTCTGATAAAAGAAGACCTCTTCCTTCAATTTGATCCCGACGGGGATTGCGTTCGGCACCATTGATACTTCTAACTTTCCTTCCAGATTTTAAATTATCCATTTCCCTTCTTCCAATGATTTCAAAATCTGACCACCACCTTAGCAGGTTGTCCCCTTCGTTTGTAATAACCACTTCGAGTTGAGCCTCTTCGTCATTGAAAAGGTCTCTATTAAATGCATCAGGTTCCAAGATGGCAATTGGAGGTAAAAGCGCACGTGCGTGTAGGTCTATTTCAATCCTTTCCTCATCAGGATCATCGGAGACAATTATCATAGATGTGTTATAGTCACCCGGTTCTTCACCCTCAAAAATGAAATTGCCAACTATGGTCTCGCCAATTTGGAGTTCAAATTGCTGCTCAAACTCGAAGAAAAAATATTCATTCTCCGAAAAAACATCCTCGACATTTAAAACTTGCGTTCCTTCGTTAGTCATACTAACAGGTATTTCATACGGACCACCTGAATAAACATCCGGGAATGCACGGTTCCAGTCTATGACCTCAGGAAATCCTCTATTTTCTGACCATTCAAGTTCAAGGTCAGGCACACCAATGACATTCAAACGAACATTCACAGCGACACCAGGATTGTCGGGATCATTTGATAAGAAATGGAGATCCAGCTCATATTCACCTCCGTTGAGGTGGGTAGCATTTAAACCAACTATGACATCAATATCACTATCCGCCTCGAGATCGCCTTCATCAGGTTCAATCGATATCCACTTTACCTCAGTAATTCCATCATCATAAACTTGAACGAGCCGGTCATTTCTATTAGTAGGACGCCAAATGTTATTTCCATCATGACCAATAGCGAGCAAAGCACTTTCCGCTTGTGTTTCAAAATCCTGAACTAAATCTGTATGCCAGTTT
>JABGPL010000113.1 GCA_018644935.1 Calditrichota bacterium
TGAACGGGATTGTATTGACAGAACCAGTTCTCCATTACTTCACAATCAATGTTCATTCCAAATACTTCGTTCTCAATGGCCCCCCAGATCAATTCACCGTCAAACGCCAAATCCTTGAAGCCTCTGGCATCATCACCGGGCTGGTCAAATGAATTTAAGAACTCCCCATTTTCATTAAATATGTAAATTTGCGGATTACCGTCATGCGCCCCCGAAACATAGTAGAGGTCATTGGCAAATACAACACCGTAGATATAGCCGTCCTCGACCTGAGCGCCAACTAGGTGTGAACGGCGAAGTGTCCAGGGTTCGGCATTTGCGTCACCCCGGAGTCCGGTTGACACAGACCATTCCAGAGGACCGTTCCCGGTGTTTTGAACTGATAAGTCTAACTCTGCTACTCCGCCGATTGCCAGCACTTGATCAAATTCTTCAATAGATGGAGCAAACTCAGGATGTGTCATGCGGAAAACGACGGACACTGTATCTTCAGCTTCCAGGGCTAATCCCCCCATTGCCATGTTATTAAAACCCGGCACCGAAGCAGTCATTTCAAATTCGCCGGCGTAGGCTCTGTCTATGATCCAATAGCCCTCTTCATCACTTTGTGTGGATTGTCCGAATGTTGTTTCTACGAAAACTCCATCAAGTGGTTGATTACCAATCCGGTCGAAGACAAAACCATCCAATACGCCCGTTAACTCAGTGTCAATTTTCGCAAGCCACGCCTGCCCCTCACCATTGCCGAAGGAGTATGACCAGCCGATAACTGCGAACCCGCCGTCTGTTGTTTGAATAACTCCTCGCGTGACATCGCCACGGTCTTCTCCGTAGGTCAGGTCCCAGAGTACTTCACCATCTGCATCGGTTCTGATAATCCAATTGTCGGCATTTTCATCAGTATATGGTCCGGTTGCGCCTGCCAGCAGGTAACCACTATTAACGGTTTCAACAACACCAAAACAACGTTCGTTGGCCTCACCCTCATATATCCGATTCCAAAGTTCTTCCCCCTCAATGTTCACACATCGCATAACAACATCATACTGCTCGTTGCCATCCTGATCAGTAGTCCCAACTAAAATGAACTGACCTTCCTGATTAAGTATTTGTCCGTAACAATGGTCGTTATTTTCCCCACCATAAGTCCATTCATTGATAACCTCACCCTCACCGTTAATATGAATCATCCAGTGATCATATCCTCCAGCACCATCTGAGGTTGTAGCTCCAAACAGCATGTACTCATCTTCTCCGACAGCTATCGCATTATCTATTGCATCTGCCCCTCCACCACCATAAGCTTGTGACCACTCTAAGCGTCCATCAGCATCAGTTTTTACAACCCAGCCATCATTGGCCCCGTTTCCGAAAGAAAACGTGGAGCCTGTTATTAAAAAACCACCGTCAGGTGTACGCAGAACGCTCGAACCACGCTCGTGGTCAGCCCCACCGTAGAACTGCTGCCAGACCATGTTGCCATCGTTATCAATCTTCATTAGCCAAAATTCAAACCTGACATTTCCCATTGAGCCGTTGTAACCAGCGACAATCCAGCCATCTTCAAGTTGCTCAACATCCGCAAAACGGTCATATCCCGCTCCACCAAAATTGGCACTCCAGATTTCCTCGCCCTCTTCATTCATCAGAACAATCCAACCATCAGTAGCTCCCGCGTCGAAAGAAGCTTCATTACCCACAAAACAGAGTCCACCTTCAGCAGGCTCCACAATCGCCAGCCCCTGTTCGTTACCGGCACCACCGTAATCCCGTGTCCAAAGGATTTCGGGTGGTTGGGCGTACGTGATTTGAAAGAGTATCAAAAGAAAAATCAGTCCGGTGAGTGCTCTCATAATTATCCTCCAGGCGAAAGATTGTGGTCTGAAAATGTATCCGGTATTGAATTCCGGTTAGTCATTTAAGTATAGTTTTAAAACTTGTAAAGGTCAAATGAATAGTGTAAAAAATGGTTTTTATTTTCTCCCTTCACCTTGTCCCAAAACCCTCTGAAATGTATAGCTCAAAACAACACACAGAATCGTTACAAAAACAGAAATTCTATAGTTCAACATTAGTGGTGAGATGTTAACTATTATATAATAATCAACAGTCTTTATTAGAACATTTAATACAATACTTATTAAACCAGATGCAAATACTACAAAAATAATTCTTACAATTGGAGCAGGTCTTGGAATTAGGTATGCCCCAACGAGATAAAAAGTCATCGCTGGTAAGATGTATGCCAGTAGTAAAATGATATTTGAGGTATAGATGATTATGACATCTATCTGAGATGAGCTGAGAAAACCTTTACAATAGAGAAAATACCCCAACATAGGTCCAGTTGTCGCAAATGTCATATAGAGCAGGCATGTTGTGGTAAAAACCACCATGTATGAGATTAGAGAGACTGGAATAACTGAAATCCACCTGATGTACTCGGGAAACCTCTCTATCCATTTTTTTTCTGGCATAAACATAATCTGTTCCAGTTGTTCCGTGATATCCGGTTTTCTGCTACCTTTTCTCCAAGGTCTGTGATTCTGATCTGCTTTACATATTACGAACATTAGCTTTCATTTGCAAATCAAGCATCATTAGCAGCAAAAGTCGAATTCATAATCCGACGGCATATTTTATGGGGATAAGATCTGCGGAGTTATACTCCACTCTCTCATAACACCCTGAGTTGGAAGGACGGGCATCTCTGTTCGTCTTCGTTAGTATTTTACTCATATAGATAGGAATGCAGGCACACCCCCCATGATCAGGAAACGTCAATTCGAGGATTCTGTTGAAACATGTCTGGTTGAGCCGGATGCTACCACTCACTCCTTTAGTGTTTACTATGTGCTCTATCCGAATTGTCCTTATTTGCTGAGTAAAACATTAGCATTTAAACAATTCCTTTGAATAAGCCATGTTTAATAGTAAATTATCGAGGTATCCTTTGATTTTAAGCTGGAACTTCAATCTGAACCGGAAGGCCATTTTGTGAATAAAAGTCACATCAATTTATACTCGCTGATAGCATTCATAACACTTATGTGTTTGCCGCAAATTATGGGGTGTAGTTCTTCGGATAACACCGTTGGGGGTGTTCCGGTTATACCATATTATCTTGCCTTTGAAGTTATTTCACCTCAAGTAGTTCTTTCCGGACATTGTCTTCCGGTAGTGATATACCAACCCAACACAAACCCAAGAATCGACCAGAAACAAGCCCTAACCCTTTCCTGCCCGGAAAGGACAGGTTTCGGTTCCGTTAAACTGAAAAGAGGTATGGGGAGCCAGTTAATTGATATGAATTGGGCACTAGGAGACGTAACCGAGTTAAGTGTAAATGTTCATAACGAATTGGGTGTTACCGTTTCTGAATTTCAGGTACGAGTAATAACTGATCCCGTTAATCGCGAACTTTCTGGAGTATTGTCGCCTACTGAGATGGTCTGGGATTCAACAGCAATTATCCAAATATCAGATGAAGTTACAATCCCGGCGGGGAACGAATTGACAATACAACCGGGAACAATAATCGAGTTAAGTGAAAACGCTCGAGTGATTGTTGAAGGGAGAGTATCCTGCAAAGGGACACGCGAAAATCCTGTAGTTTTCAGCTCAGACTATTCCGGTTTACCCTGGGGGGAGATTGATCACCGAAGTTCCGGCAGCGAATATCGCTACACATTTTTCACGAATGGTGGCGGTGACGGATCGCGATCTTTCGGTCATTCTCAGAGCCAACCCGTTTTAAGGGGAACCGGGTGCGAAGTGTCTTTTGATCATGTCTATATCTTTAATAATCCCGGCAAAGCTTTTGGGTTCTCGAGAAGTGAAGTACATATGGACTCATGCTTGATCTCAAGGTGCGATACTGGAGGTGAGTTCGAACTGACACTCGCCAATTTCACGAACTGCTATTTTATGGACATACCGAATGATGATGGTGTGGAATTCGATGATGACAACGATTGTTTGTATTTGGTTATGCCCTGGGCTGGTGGGGATTCACCTACAGTTTTGGAAAATTGCGTTTTCATAGAAGGCAAGGATGACGGTATCGACCATAATGGTGCAAATGTGATAATTAGAAACTGCGTTATAGATGGTTTTGATAACGAAGGAGTTGCCACTTCAAATATGAATTCTATTCAAATTCTTAACACGCTTGTGACAAATTGCGAACAGGGAATTGAGGCCGGATATGGCTCACCGCAGGTTGCAATTGATCATTGCCTTATGATCAACAACGAAACCGGGCTCCGCTTTGGCGATTGGTACAATAATGAATGTGAAGGTTCCATAACTATGACCAATTCCATTTCAATTAACAATTCTTCTCATAACGTCTGGAATTATGTTGTCAGATATGGTGATCCGCGACATAATGCGATTGATATTTCTTATTCAATTGTCAATGATGAAGAATACAACAGTGGGGAAGGCTGTATTACTGGTACACCCGAATTCTCCTTGGATTACATGCTGAAGGAAGATTCCCCGGGGCGCAATGCCGCTTCTGATTCAAGAGATATAGGTTTAGTAGAATAGGAAAATATGTTCACGATGATGTCCCCAAAACGCAACAATCAATCATTCATAATTTTGCCCTGGATTGCAATTGCTCTTTACTGTTTTTTTAGTACTGACCTTGCTGCACAAGAGTTAAGAACATACAATATTGCCTGTGATCCCAATGATTTTTCTTTCATAATAGACAACCCCTGGAGCGACCATTACATTGACTGCTCATTCGAGTATAACGATCAATTATGGGAAGGTGTTCAAATTCGGATAAGGGGAGAATCAAGCCGGGGATATCCAAAAAAATCGTTTAAAGTGAATTTTTCAGCAGAACACCGCTTTTTTGGAAGAGACAAATTGAATTTAATATCCGAGTATACCGATCCAACCCTGTCTCGAGAATTTCTTGCATACGACCTATATCATCGCGCAGGGCTCTATGCTTCACACGCATGGTTCGCAAGGATAATTGTTAATGATGAATATCTCGGTTTATATTTGGATGTTGAAAATGTAGACGAGTTCTATTTGCGTGGAACTGAACTCGACAATAACTCCTCAATTTATAAAGCTGATTTGAACGGTACAATCTTGTCGGTGGAGGAGGATGTTGAGGAATTGTGGGCAAAACAAACAAATACTATTAGTGGCTTCTATGATCTCAATAATCTGATAGAATGGCTCGATTGTGTATCTGATAATGATTTCTTTGATGAGCTAAAGGATAGATTTGATCCGAATGAATTGGCCAGAACTATTTCTGTAAATTCACTATGTGCTAACACATCAACATACTACCACAACTACTTTCTGATACATAACATTGAGGAGGATGGTCTCTGGAGGATATTACCCTGGGACATGGATGCGACCTGGATATACAGTAATTTTGGAAAAACCCCTTATTATTTTCGCTCGGGACATCCGATTCAGAACAAGATTAATGTATTGCTCAGACGATGTTGGCGAGATGAAGAATTCCAGAATTTAGCCATTCAGCACATGAAAGGGATGATAGACAGCGTTTTCACGGTGGGCTATTACGACGCAAAAACCGACTCAATCGAAGCTCTGATACTAAGATCAATTGAAGATGACCCGCATTTTCAATTCTCCATTGATGATTTCACAACCGCGATTAGAAAAATACCTGTCTTAGTACAACAACGTGCGGCTGCATTGACCAATATGATTAACAACGCCGCTCTGCCATTTGAGCTCCACCCGGCAAGGGTAGTACCAGAAGGAGTGTTCCTCGCGTGGGAGCCCACTGAATATGCCACGGGTCCAATAAGCAGGTATCGTGTTCAGATATCCAACAACTCTACTTTTTTACCAGACCGAATTGAATATTTTGTGAATCAGACATACAGCCTCTACACAGAATTGGAACCGGGGACTTATTTCTGGCGTGTCCATGCTTTTTCACCGACAGACCAGATAACACAGAGTATTAGTTTCTTTTTACCAATAAGCATTCCCGAAAACTTTACGGGAAGCACCAAAATATCTGGGAAGTTTGATACTTCTACAACTTGGACGATTGATAACAGTCCCTACGTGCTAACCGGAGATGTTACTGTTGCACCTGGTGCTACTTTAACAATCGATTCTGGTGTTGATATTGGAATGGAGAATAACAGTGTACTCATAATTCAGGGAGGGCTGTTAATTGAAGGGTCTATTGACGACTCGGTTCAATTCTTTCCAACAGATGTAAGCCCTGAATGGAACGGAATTTTTATTGATAACCCGACCGACCCGGTTATGATAAATTATGCAGACTTCTATAATGCTCATGGTGGAACCAACAATACTTCTCCGGAGGCTGCAATCCACATTGAGACAGGTGAGATAACACTATCCAACTGCACTTTCAGAGATGGAGACGCAGGTGGAATTTTGTCCAGAAATTCCGATGTTTTCCTTATCGGAACGAGGCTAAGTGGATTTGGTGGAAATTCTGTAGAAGTAACTAATGGAAGTCTGTACATGAAGAACTGTCGTGTAACCAGCGACAAGTCAAATAATGCTGGAGATCTTGTAAGTATTTATGAATCACGCCATGTTCAGATTCAATCCTCTTTTTTCTACGGTGGAGATGATATAATCAATCTGGATAAAGTCCCATTTGCTACTATTTCCGGCAATACTATCAAGCAGGCAAGAGACAAAGGAATCACTATAGGATGGGGATCGAAGAATATCAGGCTGGATAACAACATTATCACCCTGTGTGATATTGGCGTCACGATTCATGAGAATTCCGAAGTGAAATTGTACAACAATGTCATAGCTTTCAACAAAACCGGTTTGGAGTTAAAAAACACTGTCAACGGCAACAGCACCTTGGTCAGAAACACAGTAATCTGGCGTAATGATAAAGAGATATCCCAAGATGAATTTGCGAACCTGAGTGTTGCTTACAGTCTTGTTAGAGGAAGTAAACCTTTCCCTGGAGAAAACAACCAATTCGAAAATGCCAATTTCATTGACCAATGGAATGACAACTACCGATTACGGGATGATTCTCCACTGATCGATGCTGGTTGGGGATCGGATTGCCCTAACCGGGATTTTGATATGCTTCTCCGGGTTGATATGGAAGAAATAGCAAACACAGGTGCTGGTGAAATTGCATATGTAGACATCGGTGCTTATGAATTTGGATCGACTGTGGATACACCAATAATCCCGGAAACTTTCGAGCTATTCAACATATACCCGAACCCGTTCAACAAGACAACTCGTATCACATTTGAAGTCCAGCATTCGGTAACAGTAGAAATTTCAATATTCAACGGTCTTGGCAGGACCTTGCTATCTCAAAAATTTTATCCCCCAGCCACAGGTCGCTACACATATAACCTGAACGCATCAGATTTAGCAATGAGCTCCGGATTATATTTCGTCAGGTTGAAGCAATCGGGTAAATACAGCACACACAGGGTCGTTCTAATTAAGTAAGGACGTATTTCCTATTTAGAAAGCAACCACGCAGTTCTTCACCAGTAGGTTGGACATTCCTGCCAGACCAACTGCCATCAAGCGGATTCCTAATCTGATAAATTGTTTTTTATAAACAACGTTGTGCCATGTCCGGCTTGTCCAGACATGATTCTTTTCTGAGATATTCGATACGGATTCTTTGTCCCGGTGGAATAAAATCCCGCCCTATGCGACATTGTTTGGTCAGAATAAATCAATCCCTCCCCTACACTAATCTCGCACAAATTCACCCTGATTCTCTCCCCAATCAGGCAAACACTTTGAATTCTATAAGTTTAATTGTAAATTATCGGTGTAATTCTTGATTTTAAATGCTGGAAATCCAACGTGATTTGTTTTGACACACATTTAATAGTATACAGAGCACAGGTGACTCAATCGGATTCAAGTTGGGTGCCAAATATCTCTCTGCAAAACATCACAGATAAACTATCTGTGAACTACATTGTGGGTCATATCAGAAAAGAATCTTCATCCAATAGAATGTCGTAGCTATAGGAAAATGAACCGCAACATCAACTCCAAAGGGATCATTTTCCTGTTAGTAATTCAATTAGTGTCTGTGTCCGGCGGACAGGTACAAATCAATGAATTTTTAGCGTCCAATGTCTCTGTTAATGCCGATATCTTTGACTTCGATGATTATTCGGACTGGATAGAACTTTATAACAATCTCGATACCCCGGTTGATTTAAGCGGATACTACCTGACAGACAACCTGAACAATCCACTCCGGTGGAAAATACCAGCTGGTACAGTAATTGAACCAAATGGGTATATCCTGTTTTGGGCGGATGGCTACAATGACTATCCAGGCACCTCTCATTACTGGCACTTCTGGCCATTTACAGAGCATGTCACCCAGAGATATCATACCAATTTCAAGCTGAGCAGCCTGGGTGAGCAGATTGGCTTATTCGAGGCAAATGGTGATCAATATATATCAATAATTGCCAGCGGATCGGAGTGGAAATACCACGATTTAGATCAATTCCCAGGAGATGGGTGGTTCAACCCAATCTTTGCAGATTCTACCTGGAAAACAGGACAGTCTGAATTTGGCTATGGTGACGGTGATGAATCAACGGTAGTCAGCTTTGGTGATGACCCCATTAATAAAAATCCCACCTGCTATTTCAGAAAATCATTTGATGTACCGACTCCGGAGCTGTTTCAGTATTTTACGTTAAGTATGAAACGTGATGATGGTGCTATTGTCTATCTGAATGGTGAAGAGATTATCAGAGAAAATTTACCTGACAGTAAAATATATTACGAAACCTACGCCACTGAACCCGCTATTGATGCATCCGAAGGTAACTGGTTTGAATGGAATCTGAGCTGTGACAGGTTGCAGCAGGGGAAAAATACTCTGGCGGTGGAGGTACACCAATACCGGCCCACAAGCTCAGACCTCTCCTTCGATTTGGAGATTACAGCCAACAACTACTCGGAAATTGTCCTTATCGATAGCATCTCCTTCAAACCTCAATATCAAGATGTTTCATACGGACGCGATCCAAACAACAACAATTGGTACTATTTTGGTGAACCAACTCCGGGGCAATCAAACACGACCACAGCTTGTGTTACTGCGGATACTTCAACATCAATAACATTCTCACTTGAATGCGGTTTTTACGATCGTGCTGTTTCATTAGATATGTATACCGAGTCTATAGATGCGGAAATACACTACACAATTGATGGATCTAAACCAACAGAACGTTCATCTGTATTCAACCAATCCATAGACCTGAATAGTTCGACAATAATTAATGCCCGTGCATTTGAACCAAACAAATTACCCGGCATTATCGGAACCAAAAGTTACTTCATAAACGAAAACGAATCCAGTTTGCCTGTAGTATCGGTCACTGCAGATCCATTTACTTTATGGGATGACCAGTACGGCATCTATGCTAACAATCTCAAACAACGGGAAATCCCGATATCACTTACCTATTTTGAGCCAGATGGAACCATTGGCTTTGATGTGAATGCCGGGGCACGTATCGGCGGAATGAATATCTGGCGATTTGCCCAGAAACCGCTCACGATATATATGCGTTCAAGGTACGGTGATGATATTATCAATTATCATCTGTTTGAAAATAAGCCAGTAGGTATGTTCTCGCGTATTGTGTTGCGAAATGGTGGTGATGACTGGCTCAAAGCTATGCTGCGCGACCCAATGACAGAAGCCTTGTTATCCGGTCAGGTAATGAATGGATTTCAAGCATATAAGCCTTGCGTGGTTTATCTGAACGACCAATACTGGGGACTGCAAAATATCCGTGAAAAATTTGATCCAATGTACTTCAGCACCAACTATAACGTTGATCCTCTCAGTTATAATCAATTGGAATATTCTTTTGTTTCCTCCAATTTGGTCAGATTAGGTATTGTTCATGGCGATGCGGATAGTTACCGATCAATACTTACATATATGGAAACTCACGATTTAGCAGTTGCTGACAACTATGCATATGTTGGCAGTCTTATGAATATGGATAGCTTTATCGATTTTCTGATTATTGAGATGTACGTTGCAAATACAAGCTGGAGACACAATCGTGAATTCTGGCAACCGAAGGGTGGGAAATGGGAATGGCTAATACCTGATTTGGATCGTGGGTATAATATGGGCAACGCTGAAGCTAATATTCTAGATGAAATGCACCGGGGATTTCCACTATTCACCGGATTATTGGCAAATCGCGAATTCAGGGACAGGTTTATTCAACGATATGCTGCTCATATATACAGCACTTTCGATCCTGAAAGATTGGTGAACATAGTTGATAGTCTGAGCGCAAACATAGAGCTTGAAATGCCACGCCATATTGAAAGGTGGCAGGCTGAAGATGGCATCCCATCTAAGTCTGAATGGAGAATCAGTATTGAGGATATCAAACAATTTACCTCGATGCGAAGGGAATATGCTCTAGACAACATTAACGCTGAATTCAACTTGAATGGAACTGCACAGCTTACTGTTGATATTGAACAACCGGGCAGCGGTCGAATTCTTGTTAATGGTACCCCAATGTTATCAACTTTTAGAACCGGAAGATTTTTTCGAAACATTCCATTAACCTTAACAGCTGTCCCCGAAGTTGGATATCAATTTGTCGAATGGGAGGGATTGTCAAACAAAGCCACTGTTGACCTAACTCTCCGTCGAGATCAAGTTTTAACGGCCATATTTGTGCATTCTACCGGCAACACTATCCCGGCAGACATCACATCAAACACCCGACTCACGGAGGCAAACTCTCCTTACAGTGCTTCAGAAAATATTGTAATTTCTGAGAACACTGTACTTACCGTTGACGAGGGTGTTCAGATAAATCTGGTCTCGGGAGGGAGCATATACGTTCACGGACAATTGATCGTAAACGGAGCAGAAGACAATCCGGTGATTTTCCAGCCCAATTACAATTCAGGATCAGAGAGGTGGGGCGCGATATGTTTTGTAAATGCTACTGACTCATCATTGATCTCTCATGCAGAAATACGGGGATCAACCAAGGGTAATGATCCGATTAATTTAAAAGCGGCAATATCAGCATATCGATCGGATATTACAATTGACAACTGCTTAATCTGGGATGTTGAGTTTCCCATTTTTACCCAATTTGGTAAAACTACACTGAGTAACAGCACAATCTCGACTAATGTAATTTGCGACTTCATCAATATCAAATATGGTGAAGGGTTGGTTGAGAACTGTGTTTTTAATGGAAGGGATGCTCCTGATACTGATGCGATTGATTACGACCTGAGTATTGGAGGTGTAATCAGGAACAATCGGATATACAATTTCAGGGGATTTAACAGTGACGGGATTGACATCGGGGAGGAATCACAAGATGTTTTGATCACCGGAAATTTATTGTTCAACAGCAACGATAAAGGCATCTCTGTCGGACAGAATTCATCGGTAATGATTGAGAAAAATCTGTTCATCGGCTGCAATCAGGCAATCGCGATAAAAGATTTTTCATACGCCTACATTAACCAAAACACTTTTTACAACAATAACACTTCTGTCGCCTGCTTTGAAAAAAACTTCGGTTTCGGCGGAGGAAGTGCAGAAGTAGTAAACTCGATATTTTCAAGTTCGATTGTTAACAGCGTGGCATCTGATTCTCTGTCCTCGATTGTTGTAAGTTACAGCCTATCCGACACTGATGAGTTAGCGGGAACCGGCAACATATTTGATAACCCGATGTTCGTATACCCGGATATTTTTGATTTGCAACTTCAAGCTGGTTCACCATGTATCGACGCTGGAGATCCCTCCCAACCTCTCGATAAAGATGGTTCAGTTGTAGACATAGGAGCTGGGTACATCTACCACAGCGATGACTTCCCCGTTGAACTGCATAACTCTCTCGTTATCAACGAAATCAACTACCATTCCACAGCGGAATTCGACCCTGGTGACTGGGTGGAGATTTACAACCCCAGTGACACCTTAGTTGACATTTCGAACTGGTCATTCAAGGATAGTGACGATGCTCATGTTTTCCTATTCCCATCGAATTTGATACTTGGGGCACATGAATACATCGTTATCTGCAATGACTCACAGGCATTTCACAGCCTCTTTCCGGATGTTAGAAACTACATCGGAGATATGAACTTCAATCTCAGCGGCGGCGGTGACATGTCCAGACTTTTTGACAATAACAATAATATAGTTGACTACCTGTCCTATGATGACATCCTCCCCTGGCCGATTGATCCCGACGGAAATGGTCCAACACTGGAACTAATTGACCCAAGTAGCGACAATCGACTGCCGGAAAACTGGTATGCCTCCAAAGTAAATTTCGGAACCCCGGGAGAACAGAATAGTGCATTGAATGTACCCGATCCAACCTCGGTCCCAGATGTCTTCGCCCTGCACCAGAACTTCCCAAATCCCTTCAACAATACAACTACAATTCAGTTTGATATCCCAATTGATAGTAAGATTAAGATCAAAATCTATGATCTTTCCGCAAGAGAAATCGCGACAATCCACGATGGTAATTTACAAACCGGATACTACAAATGGCATTGGGATAGCCGAAATGTTGGCTCAGGTGTTTACTTCATAACAGCCGAAACGGTGGATTGGCAAGATGCCATCAAAGTAGTCAAAATCAAGTAGCCTGATCGCTCCCCGCCAGCAGGAGCCCAGTAGGTCGGTCATTCCTGCTGGAACATCCGCTGAAAACGGATTCAAAATGTCTCCAAATCCAAAGAGTTTCACTCCCCCCAAACAGAATGCACCGGAAACATTAACAACCAAGTCATTAAATAACTTGACAAACCGATTCCAAACATTTACATTGCCACCATATGAAGTCAACAATAATGCCGGATGAATTTGGGAGCTGAAACATGAAAATAATTACATTAACTGCTTTATTAATCACGCTGGTTGTATTTATACCAGCCCACGCCTTCAACCTCCGCATTGAAACCGAAAACCCAATTGAGGGTGAACCTCTTACTCTGTCTGTCAGCGGTACAAAGGGAAGTAACGGATGGCACATTACCGATGAGGAATTCTATATCGAAAAGGATACGATACATTTTAATTTCTCATTCTACTCACATCTCCTTTGTTTACAAGTGATCACTCAATATGATGTCCGGCACAATTATGCGGACCTAAAACCGAATAACTATACCATTCTGGTTTCGATTCACCATTTCCGGCAAAACCTGGATGGAGAATGGGATGACAGCGGCATAACCACTATGCAAGACCACTGCACCGTAGCACCTGCTCCCGAAACTTTTGAATTTGTAGACATTTACCCAAACCCCTTCAACGATGCAGCTAACATCTCATTTAAGGTCAATTATGCGGGAGAAGTCGACATTTCAGTTTTTGACATATCGGGCAGGAACTTACTTTCTCAAATAGTAAATCCCCCAATAACCGGTCAATTCACATATAATCTCAATACTTCAGACTTAGGCATAAGCTCAGGAATGTACTTCGTCAGGTTGCAGCAGTCAGGTAATTACAAAACACGCCGGATTGTTTTGATTAAATGACCCCGTCATTCCCGCGCATGCGGGATATCTGCTTCGCTTGCGAAGTGCATCCAGCAGGTAAAAAAAACATAGACAAAACATCTGAAACAGATAAAGGCAGGCAGAATGAAATTAGCAATAATAACCCTTATAATTATTGCAACTGTCGCTTATTCCCAGCCGGAGATTGAAGGGCAAAGGCACTACGGCGATGACCATTATGATTATTTTACGTCACATATCCGATGTGAAGATGGTGGCTGGGCTTTCTGTGGTGCACATCATGACAATGGTGAACAAGAGGATTTCTGGCTCGTAAGAACAGATATGGAAGGTGAAATCCGCTATCTGGATCTCTATGGTGATGGAAATAAGGAGTGGGCATATGATCTGGCAGAAACGGAGGATGGTGGTTTTGTAATCGGTGGGTACGTCTACACACCTCCGACATCTTCATATTTCATTGTCAGGGTGGATAACAATGGTGAGGAAGTCTGGTCTCGCACCTATGGTGAGTTTGAAAGTGACCAGTGTCGAGCTGTTCTGGGAATAAA
>JABGPL010000114.1 GCA_018644935.1 Calditrichota bacterium
CGTAGAGTCGATATCCATATGAAATACGGTGATTTAATTGCATAACTTAGTGCTTCACCACCCGCAATTTTAAAATCTGATTTGGAAATTGTTTCTACAAGTTCCTCTGCCAGCCGACTCTTTCCGGTCCCAGTGTCACCTCGAACGATGAGTACCTGTAATTTGCTCTGCTTTGCTTTATCTATGACTTTAAGTGCTTCGGCCAGCTCTTGCTTTCTTCCTACTAATGGTAGTTTTTTTATCTCTCGTTTTTGCGTAGATTCGCCCTTCAACCCTCTTGCCCGATATACAGGCATTGGTTCCGACATACCCTTAAACTGAACATATTTAGGTTCTGCAAAATCGAAAATATCTTTTACACGTTCATAAGTTGCACTATCAGTTAGTAGCTGACCTTTTAGGCTGTTTGACATTATCCTTGCTGACAGGTTTACGACACTACCCATAATAGTATATTCCTGTCGTTCTGGAGAGCCGACTTCACCGGCAAAAACAGATCCAGTAGCGATTCCCATCTTTAAACTGATTCCGAGTTGCTTCATCCGATCAAGACCACCAACCAGTTCAAGACCACAATAAATTGCCAATTCTTCATCATTTTCGTGAGCTGTGGGAGTTCCAAAAGTGATTATCAATTTAGAACCCTTATCACCCATATCAACTTTATTTATTGATCCATCATATTTAGTTGTAACGGAGTATAGCCATGCATACAGCTCAGCCAGTTTATCGCCAACTTTTTTATCGTTGTCATAATCCAAGCCACTGAAAGAGATAAAGATGACCGAAACACGTCGGATTTCTCCAACAGAATCCATCCCCAATCCTATACGATGATTTACAGCAGGATCAATAAAGGTTTTTGCAATCCCAGTCCAATCTGCTTCAACAGTGATTTTTTTTGCCTTTGGAGCTTTCCTTGCGGGTTTAAAGTTTGGGTCTACTCTAAAAAATCCATCCTCAACTTCCTCACCTAAAATGTTACACGACTTTGCAATTTCAGATGTTACAATTACTTCTCCTGAGACACCATGATGTTCGGCATCTGCGGCTGCATCTAACGGTTGGCCAGCTAAAAGGAATTCTCTACCAATTTCATTTTCACACCCAACGACCTTAAAAAGAGTATTTCCTGAGGCTATCCCAATTTTCATCCCGAGGGAAAACGTTCCTCCCCTCGTTTCCATGTTCTGAAAATCAATCATTCTCTCTTGAAGTTCCAACATGGTTCGTACAGAATTCTGAATACGGTAGGTGGATTTTGAGGCATATCTAATCGGGAAAAAAACCGTCATCGCATCGCCACCGAATTTGCCAACAAAACCGCCACCACGACGGATGATTCTGATCATTGTTGTAAAATAACTATTCAGGATGGAGGTTAATGTCTCAGCACCTTCATTCCCCATGGCGGAAAGTTGTTCAGACATTGCTGTGAAGCCTGATACATCAGCAAAGGCAACAATCGTGGAAAATCTCTTTTCTTTGATTCCCTTCGATATCATCGTAAGAAGTTCAGTTGGAACAAATGAGATAGTTTTCTGTTCAGAATTCATTAATGACCCCGATTTGTTTGAATCGCGTAATCATCTATATAGTCCAGCGAACTCACTTCTTTTTGGTTCTTATACAGCAAAGTCCAATCTCCGTAGCTTGTTGGGTATTAACCTTTGTTCGACAAATATGAGAAACAGTTTCCCCATATCTAATAAATGTATTCACTTTTGATTATCAAACAAGTAATAAATTGCAATTCTGATTTTTTTTTATCATTTCACAACAAAGACATGTTACTGCAAGGAAATTGAGGTGTTACAACATATTCTTTGGACGAAAATAATAGAAAAAAACTAAATCAAGCACTTTGCGGCGCTGGAAGCTTACTTAAATCACAAGTAATTATTATCTTAGATAGACACTAAACAACTTTTACTTCCTTTTGAGAATTTACTAGAGAAGTAATTGAAAAATGCGTCAAAAAATATGGATAGATTTCATGTTTTTTGATTCCCAAATGTTCCATTTTGACCAAAAAAAATGGACATTTTTAGGCTGCAAGATTAGTGACTGTTAATTAACAACTTACACTCCGCTGCTTTATATAGGGTGATATGAACTTGATTTAAATCAATTTTAAACTTGTCCTGCGTCATAATATGACATTTTTTTTACTATATATTGTAGAAAGGTGCTTATAAACGTCCTCAGCTCTCTTGATCTTCTTCTCTATACTGCAATCAAAACTGTGATTCTTTTCCCCAACCTTGAGTTAGCGTGTTTTCTGAAAATGAATACACTTCACAGGGATTTGAGGAAAAGAAGTCCAAAGAGCTGGAATAAGTATTTTTACCGGAAAATTTTTGTGGAGGTGTTTTCAATGGAAAAGATAGCGAAAATTCTTGTTGGGCTAACTGTATTGCTTTTATGCGTACAGGCAAACGCTCAAGATGATGTGTTACCATTTGTTACTCCCAGTGGTGGTGAGTACGTGCTTTTTGATATCGAAAGCATGGACCTGGTCGGTTCGACCGGTGACGATGGATACTTTTCTCGGAGGAGTTTCACCTCCTCTGGCAACTACACTCTTCGCAAAATCGCGATCATGCCCTACAATCCAACCGGTGACAACACCGTTTGCGATGTTCACATTTACCGTGAGGATGAGGATAACAACCTTGTCCGTGGTCCCATATGGAGCACTCAAATCGAACAAATTGATCGCTGGGATGGTGAACGAATAAGCGAAAACTGGATTGAGATCCAACTTCAAGGGGAGGAAGATTTTCTTTTTGAGGAAGGTCAAAGCTTCAGCATAATCTACGGTGAAGCACCCGGTGACAGAAATGATGGTTGGTGGAATTCATTTATGCGCGGAGACAGGAGTAACTCCAGCTTTACATTTTCCGTAATTCATATGGATCATCAGCAATGGTCGGATTTTCCTGTAGAAGGTGAATTGCTGATCCTTGCCGGTGGAGATATGGCACCTGCAAATCAGGCTCCTGAATGGGTTGACGTCCCAGAAGGTGGCATAAACCTACAAGAAGGACAACTTGTAGCGTTTGATTTGGTTGGCAGGGATACAGATGACGACGACGATCAACTTAGAATTGCATATGAATCAGATGACCTCCCTGATGCTGTGGAATTTGTAGATCAAGAGAATGGAAGTGCCACTTTTTCCTGGCAAACGAATAACGGTGATGCAGGAGATTATCAAGCGACATTCACCTTGTCAGACGGAGAATTGGATGTAATAACTGTTGTTGATATTTCCATTACTCCTGGACCGCATTTTGAGTTTATCACAACCAATGCTGATGCTTCTGTTGTGATAAACTCAGCACTTCTCAATGGTGAACCTCTTGAGCTTTCTGATGAAATTGCTGTTTTTACACCGGGAGGCATTTGTGCTGGTGCTGTAGTCATTGGTGCTGATGATCCGGAAGAACTATTTCCAACGGCTGTAGCAGCATGGGGTGATGACCCACAAACTCGAGAAGTGATTGAGGGGTTCAGAGCACGTGAGGAAATGTCATTCCGGTATTGGGACATTTCTGCTGAGACCGAAATTGAGGTTTCAATTGATCAGATAATATGGGGCGGTGATGTTTGGGCTTCAGATGGATTCAATGTAATTACTCTGGTTGCAAATATTAATCACGAACCTGAATGGAGAGAAATCCCGGATAGAGTTAACTTCGAAGAGGAAGAACTTGTTCAATTTGAGATTTTTGGTACGGATATTGACGAGGATCAATTAAGAATTACATACTCCTCACCAGATCTGCCTGATAACGCAACTTTCGAGGATAATGGAGACGGACGTGGTGTCTTTTCCTGGCAGACGAACGACACGGATGAGGGAGACTATCAAGCAGAATTCGTCTTATCAGATAATGAATTTGAAATCCTTCATGTTGTTGATATTACCATCATAAACCTTAATCATCCTCCTGAATGGGAGGAGGTCCAAGAAAGATTTGACGTGCAGGAAGGCGATCTTGTTCATATCGAATTAGCGGGTATGGATCCCGATGACGATTTGTTGGATATTAGTTTCTTTTCAGAAAACCTACCCGAAGACATGGTGGAATTCGAATATTATGAGGATGGGACTGCCCTGTTCGAATGGCAGACAAATCACGATGATGCTGGTGATTACCTAGCAGTTTTTGTTTTATCAGACCCTGTAGTTGATGTCCGCCTTGAGGTTGTTATTACAGTTGAGGACGTTAACGGCCCTCCTGAATGGGGAGATGTCACTAGCAGAGTTAACGTCGAGGAAGGAGATCTTGTCCATTTTGAATTATTTGGTACGGACCCGGATGAGGATCAATTGCATATCAATTTTTATCCAGAAGACCTCCCTGAAAATGCAACCTTCGAGATTACTGGTGATGGCAGTGGTGTATTCACCTGGGAAACCAATTATGAAGATGCCGGAAATTATCGTGTTATGTTCGGATTATCTGATGATGAGTTTGAGGTACGCCATGAAGTAGAGATCTCCGTTGCGAACTTCAACCGCCCTCCGGAATGGATTGAAGTAATTGATTCTGCAGAGTATATTGAAGGTGACCGAATTGAATTTGTATTAATTGGAAGTGATGCAGACAATCAGGATCTGACTATAACCCTTAGTTCAGACAATCTCCCTAATGATGTAGAGTTCTCGGATGACCACAATGGCAGGGCATCGTTTGTGTGGCAGACAGAGAACGGTGATCGGGGGTATTATCAAGCTATATTCACTTTATCTGATGAAGATTTAGAAGTAGAAGCTATTGTTGAGATTTCCATCTTTCCTGTGCCTCACTTTGAATTTATCCAAACCTCTGATAATGCTTCAGTTTTGGTAAACTCTTCGCTTCTCGATGGCCAATCTCTTGAGTTATATGACGAGATTGCTGTTTTCACACCTGCAGGTCTTTGCGCTGGTGCGGTTGTTGTTAAACTTAACCAGGATGGTGAACTGTTCCCAACAGCATTGGCAGCCTGGGGTGATGAACTGATCCTCACAGAGAGGTTTGTTGAAGGATTCATAGAAGATGAGGAAATGTCATTCCGTTTTTGGGATTTTTCTAATGAGACTGAAATTGATGCCTCAATTGATGAAATTATTGAAGGTGGTAGTGTTTGGGTTGACGAGGGATTCAATGTAATTACTCTGGAAGCGAATTCTAATCGCGCCCCCGAATGGGGAGATGTTCAAGATAGATTTGAAGTTAACGAAGGTGAAAACTTATTGATTCAGCTCAACGGCACAGATCCGGATGAGGACCAACTTTCACTGGACTTCAACCCAGGTGATCTACCCGAAGATGCCGCGTTTGTGATAACGGGAAATGGTCAAGGTGTTCTCAGCTGGACGCCAGGTTATGGAGACGATAATGAGTATTATCCTACCTTTGTCCTCTCAGATGGTGAGATTGACACTGAATTAGAAATTGAAATCATTGTTAACAATGTGGATGTTCCTGATGTAGATGAGTATTTAACTCCTGATCGGGACAGATTTGAGCTATTTGGAGACAATCAATTCGGGCAACCTGGAATCACTCAGGACCAGCAGGACTATTATTCCCGAGCTCGATTTACAGTTGAAGCTGATTATACTCTTCGCGTTGTTGCATTCATGCCTCATAATCCAACCCCGAATCTCGATGCACCTTGCGATGTTTACATTTTCAGTGAACGAGATGGAGGGCAGTTCGAAGATAATAATGTACCGCTAGACTTGGATCAATCGATCTGGATAACTACAATTGATCGTCTTAACAGCTGGAATACCAATGATTTTGAGAGAAACTGGGTAGTTCTGCATTTACCTGAAGATGATAATTTCAATTTTGCAGCTGGTGAGAGCTTTAGCATTGTCTACGGTACTGCACCCGGTGGTCGGATAGGTGGAGACCCCGGATGGTGGAATTACTATTCAACAATGAATGAAACTCCGGAGAGTTTCGTATCCCTGGAAATCGACGATCAACGTGCATGGGAAGATGGCAGACTCGACGGGAGTCTGGTTGTAACGGCTGGTGGATTTTTCCCAGTTCAAAATACTCCACCTGAGTGGATAAATGTAGCTGAACGTGTTGATGGAAATGAAGGTGAAACGATAGAGTTCTTCGTAACCGGACAGGATGATGACGGTGATGATCTTGAGGTAAGATTCGTGAATGATAATCTCCCCCGCGAAGCGTTCTTCCGCCAGACAGCAAACGGCGTCGGTGTATTTACGTGGGATCCAGGTTATGATGATGCTGGTGAATATGCTTGCAGCTTTGTGCTGTTTGATGGAGAGGATGAAGCTGAAGCCCGGATCAGTTTTAATATCAGAGATGCTAATGAGCCAGAGGAATTTGAATATGTAACTCCTGACGGTGAAGAATATCAACAGTTTGCGTTTGAGTTTGAAAGACTATCCTCCACGCAGGATGAGGTAAATTATTACTCGCGAATCAGTTTCACTTCAGTTCGTAATTTCACGCCCCGAGTTTTGTCAATTTTACTCTATAATCCTACTCCTAATGTTGAAACACCATGCTACGTGAGCATTTTTCGGGAAGATGAGGAAGCCAGACTGGTGCAACGCGTTTGGGAAACGAGAATTGATCGTGTCAGAATGTGGAACGAGAACGATCCACAGAGTAACTGGATTGAATTGGAATTACCAAATGAGGACGATCTACATTTTCGGGAAGGAGAGAAATTCAGCATAATTTACGGTGTTGCACCCGGTGGAGAGATTGGTGAATCTGACGGCTGGTGGAATTTGTATTCTCCTGACGTCCGTTTGGGCAATAGTTACGTTAATGACCGTCTCCAGTTGAATTTCAACCATTGGGAACGTGAAGAATTGGATGGCAATCTGTTGGTCACCATCGGTGGCGAAATGGAACGGGTGAACACAGCCCCGGAATGGATTACTGTTCCTGAGGGATATAATGTTGCCGAGGGTGACTTGATAGAATTTGATGTTGAGGGTCACGACTCGGAAGGTGATGAACTTGGAATAACAATCATTTCCGAGAACCTCCCTGAAGGGGCTCAATTCATTGATAACGAAGATGGCACGGGATCTTTTAGCTGGCAGACAGATGATGAATCAGCTGGTGATTATTCAGCCGTTTTATCACTTACGGACGGTGTTCACACGGTTCTTTCTGCCGAGATATCCATTTCTGTTTCAAATGTTAATCAAGAGCCATACTGGGTAGACGCGCCGGAAGTGATTGGAATTGAAGAAGGTCAAGTTATGGAACTGGTTCTATATGGACGGGATCCAGATGGTGACGAAATCAACATGGAATTTGACCGAGGTGATCTTCCGGAAGAAGTAACATTTGAATACCAGAGCGAAGAAGGAAGAGGTGTGGTATTCTGGCTTCCGAATTATGAAAATGCCGGAGAATACACATGCCGCTTTGTTCTATCAGACGACAATTTTAATGTCAATCTTGAAATTCAAATTGTCGTTCGGGAAGGTGAAGAACCCGAGCGTGGTGCATATATAACTCCATATGGCAGTGCTTACAGGCTTTACGGATTCGACAATATGGAGCAGGTGTCTTCAACCACAGATTTAAGGAGTTACTATTCACGTGCATCCTTCAGCGTTAGTGGGGATTATAATCTGAGAGTCATTGCAGTTATGCCTTACAATCCCGGAGCAAACGACGAAGCACCATGTTACGTGTATGTTTACAGTGAAAATGAAGATCGAGGACTTGACAACAATCCGCTTTGGGGATCCCGGATTGAGCGATTGGAAAGGTGGAATGAAGAGGATATTCTTGCTAACTGGATAGAGATTGAATTACCGGAAAGGGACAACCTCAGCTTTGAGGACGGTGACCGTTTCAGTATAATTTACGGCCCAGCTCCCGGTGGAGAGATTGAAAACAACAATGGTGAATTCAGAAATGATGAAGTGGCAGGCGGGTGGTGGAATTTATACTCCCGATTTAATCAGCCGGGAGAAAGCTATACCTCTGCTGGTCGGGTTGAACGCAATTTCAACAGGTGGGAAGATCGCGAAATCCACGGTGACCTGTTCATATTAGCTGGTGGTGAAGAGCCGAGAGTGAACAATGCTCCGGCATGGAGACAAGTGCCTGAGGGAATAAATACTGTCGAAGGTGCTGAAATTCGATTTACAGTAGTTGGCCAGGATGAGGACGGTGATCCGTTAGAAATAGAATATGATTCTGAAAATCTCCCTAATGATGTCCAGTTCACCGACAATGAAGATGGAACCGGCTTGTTTGTTTGGACACCTGATTTCCATGATGATGGGAATTATGCAGCACAATTTACCCTATCAGATGGTACTGTCAAAGTTGAGACAACAGTTCCAATTGTTGTTGCCAACTTAAATCGCGAACCAGTTTGGGATGACGTTCCTGAGGGAGTTGTTCAGGTAAATGAAGGCGGAACTCTTGAAGTTGAAGTCAAAGGTCTCGATCCTGATGAGGACAATCTCACAATCGCATTCAGATCGGACAACCTCCCGGATGAGGCAGATTTTCGGGATTTCCATAACGGCGAGGGCTTGCTTTTCTGGGAACCGACCCTGGAAGATGAGGGGGATTATTCAGGACAGTTTATACTTTCGGATGATGAGTTCCACATTGTCACCGACATCGCAATCAGCGTGGCATCAGTAAACCAGGCTCCCCGCTGGGTTGAGTATCCGCAACCGAGGATTATAGAAGGAAATATTGGCGATGACATAACTTTTGAAATTGCTGCTGAAGACCCGGACAACGATGCCCTTACAATAGAATGGGGGTACTTAGAAGATCCTCCGTCCGATCCAAATGTTGAGTTTATCACTGAGGGAGGACGCGCTTCCTTTACAATGTCACCTGGTCGAGATGACATTGGTCGATACATCCTGCAGTTTACTGCGAGAGACGACGAAGCAGAAGATCAACTTCGTATTGTCATTGATGTCAGTTCGAGTCATTACAGGTATGCGATAACTAATCATTACCACACCTTACAAGTATTATCCATCGATTTCTTCGGAGAAGAATGGGAAGGTGCAGATGATATGGGAGATGACAACGAAAGATTTTTTGATGAGATTGCGGTATTAACTGAAAATGGAGTGGTAGCCGGTGTATTACAGCCCGGCAATAGTGAATTGGGATGGGCGCTTCGCGCATACAAAGATGATCCTGATACAGAACCTGTTGACGGATTTAGGAATGGTGAAGAATTCGCATTCAAATACTGGGATTTCCAGGCAGAAGTTGAATACGACTTAAATCATGAATTTATCACAGGTGAACAAACATGGAGGCAGAGAGAATCTTCTAGGCTGAGATTATTCGCTGGTGCAAATCTGACCGCAGATCTAGAAGTTATAGACTTTGAATTTGTAACAGTGGATGATGAAGCTCAGGCAGAGGTCACATTCCAATCTGTAGGCTCGATCCCAGTTGATCACATAGAAGCACAGATCAGTGAATATTTCAGATTTGAACGTGATATCCCTGAGGTAGTTGAAGTTGGTGACTCATTTACTTTAACAGTTTTCTTCTCCCCTGACCGAGACGGAGAGTTTGAAGGTGAGCTTATACTGAGTAACGAATTATTCAGCACATCGGTAGCCTTAAGAGGTATGGGATTACAGAGAGGACATTTTGCATACACTCCAACCGACCAGAATCATCGTATTGAAGTTGTTGAAACGCGAATTGATGGTGAGCGGTTAGGCGACAATGATGAAATTGGTGTGTTCACACCAGAGGATTTGTGTGCTGGTTCATTCAAGGTAAATGGAAATGAGCGAGCAGTTTTTGAAGCATGGGGTGATAATTCCGACACAGATGAAATTGATGGATTCCGAAGAGATGAAGTTTTCGGATTCAAAGTCTGGGATAGTGAAGCTGAACAAGAACAAGTGGTTGATGCTATCTATATTCGCGGATCTAACAGGTGGGGCGATGGTAGATTTTCGGCAGTTACGCTCATCACTAGTGAAGATCATTTCAGTTGGGTAGAATCTCAGTTTACCCATGAGCTGCACATCACTGCAATAGGAACTGCTCAAAACTTGAATAATATTTTAAATCGTGATGATGAACTGCAAGCCGGAGATGAGATCGCAGTAATAACCCCTCGTAATGTCGTTGCCGGTGGTTTCCTTGTTGAAGGAAGGCTTCCCTTTGTATTCAATGCATACGGTGATAATCCTGAAACAGAAAATGTAATTGAGGGATTCCAGGAAGGTGAACCAATTTACTTCCGCGTCTACATTCAGGCAGACGATCGTGAATATCTTGCAAGAGCCAATTGGGATGATGATGAAAGATCACGATGGAGTGAAGGTGGCAGAAATGAAGTCGAATTAGAAATCACCAGCGATAACCGAGAACCGTCCTGGAGACCAGTAGATGAAATAGTTAGTGCTGAAGGCGAAGAAATCCGCTTTGATGTTGAAGCCAGAGATCCAAATCACGATGTTGTAAGTATCAACATGAATGAGGATGACATTCCTGGAGGTGTCGAGTTTACTGATCGGAATAATGGAACTGGAATATTTGTATGGACACCTGGAAACGACGATTTCGGAAATTATGAATTTACCTTTAGCGCATTCGATGGTTGGGAAAGTTCTTATATGACAGTAGAAGTCACAGTCAGGAATGTCAACCATCCTCCTGTGTTTGCCGAATTCGAGGATGTGGAAATTGCTGAGGGGGAAGTTTATTCATTACTTCTCGAAGCAGAAGATCCCGATGGTGATAATATTTCTTTCACTGCAGAGGATCTTCCATCTCTCGCAGCAATTAATCGAGATGAAAATCTCTTCGAGTGGACACCAAGCAATATCCAGGCTGGTGAGTATCACCTTACCTTCAGAGTAACGGACAATGGTCAACCACCGATGTTTGATGAGCAAGTACTTAATATTGTTGTAACTGACCAGAATAGTCCACCGGAATGGGACGATGTTGAACCAATAACTGCTTCTGAAGGAACTGAAGTAAAGTTTAAGGTCCAGGCTCACGACGAGGAAGAAGGCAGGCGTCAACGAAACCAAAATGAACTGCGATTAACCGCAATTGATTTGCCTGAAGGTGCTGAGTTTAGAGATAAAGGACGCGGTGAAGGTGAATTTAAATGGGAAACAGACCTGGAATCAGCGGGAGAATACTCACCCACCTTTATTGCAGATGACGGTGCAGATACTGATAGGCTGGTCGTATCCATCACAATCACAGAAAGGAACAGAGCACCTCGCTGGCAGGATGTTGCCGAGAGAGTTGAGGTTAGGATTGGTGAGGAACTAAACTACAACATCAGTGCCATAGATCCAGATCCCGGGGATCAGGCTGAACTACGATTATCGGCAGAAGATCTCCTTCAAGGAATGGAATTCACAGACAGTGGAGAGGGTGTTGGAAATATCCAATGGACACCAGAGATAAATCTGCGTGGTATGCATCGTCGTCCGACCTTCACAGTTACTGACCCCAATGGAGACGGGGATGAGGTTCGGATTGCTTTCACTGTAGTATTGGTAGATAGGATCGACCCGGTAATTTCGGATCTTTCACCTGCCAATGGGTCCGTTGTGAACGATGCACGACCGGTAATTTCAGCAACAGTCCTCGATGAACATAGTGAGTTTGAAACTATTGCGTTTAGGTTTGATAACGACCTACAAGAATTTGAATATAATGAACAAACCGGTGCTCTCTCTTTTCAACCAGAAGAAGCACTTGATGAGGGAATTCACTATTATCGCATCACAGCAATTGATGAGTTCAGAAATAGGGCTGTTCAAAATGTGCGATTCGAAGTTAATGCAGAAGCTGGTGTGATCACTGTTGAGGATCTACCTGAATATACTCGAAGAGATCAAATAAATATTTCAGGAGAAGCCGAAGAAGGCTCAACTATTGAATTATGGCGTGATGGTGAACCTTTGGAAGAAACGGTATGTGACCGTCACGGTGAATTCAGATTCAGTGATGTACAGCTTGAAGTTGAGTTAAACCTGCTCACATTGAATGGTGGTGATGAGGACGGAAACGTCTATGAGCCTGTCGACGTGCAGACATATCGTGACATTCAACCTCCAGTAGTTGAGTTTATAACTCCTACAGTAATTACCAACGATGTGCAACCGATAGTAACCGCCTCGATAATTGATGCTGGCTCCGGGGTAAATACTGGTCAGAACAACATGCGTAACGGCGCGCTTAGCTTATTTATCGATAGAGATCGAATCGACGATTTTGATTTCAATGCAGACAATGGTGTCTTGAGCTATCAGATAGATCAAGATCTCGATGATGGATCTCATCAGATTGCTATAATCGCTTCAGATGTACTTGGGAATACACCAGACGAGCCGGAAATGTTTACATTCTTCGTCGATAACCGGGCACCCATAGCGGTACATCCTTTCCTTGAGGGTGACATTGAGGTAATTGGGAACACTACTCCTGAGGTAACAATACCAGCTGCTGACCTCGAACCGTCCAGCGGTTTAGATGCAAATTCAATAATCCTGTCAATTGACGATCAGGTTCTTGAGCATGTATGGGACGATATTGAAAACTCGATTTATTATGATTTCGGAATTGGCGCGCCCCTCGACCTTGGCGATCATGAGCTTTCTCTTATCGTTGATGACAATGCCGGGAACAGATTTGAAGCAGTTGGCGGATTTAGAATTGCTGAGATTCAAGATAACGAGCCCCCCTTCTTTGAAAACCTCTGGCCTCCACGTGGAGGAATAGCCGGTAATGGTCGGCTCCAACAGGAAGGTGGCGGAGCAAACGCTGATCATATTTCCTTTGTAATAATTGATAATGATGCTGGTGTTAATCGAGAATCGATTCAGATTTGGATAATTAGATATAACGGACCAGGTGAAGATGATGATGAATGGATTCTGATTGGCGGAGACCAGATTGTACACGAACCCAATGGGAGGGTGGTTGTTCCGTTTGGAAGAAACTTCAACGATGGTCCAAATCGCGATAGTATGGAAGGATTAGATGAGGGACTTGGTGGTGTTTTTGCTTTCGGTGCGGATGAAGACGAAAATGAAGGTGGGGAAGAATGGCAGTTCTTTGTGGACAACACCAATCCTAGTCCACCTGTACTTGAGGTTCCAGAGAGCCTATACTTCAACACTGCTGAAATATCAGTAGAGGGTAGATCCGGCACTGATGCTCCGGAATACCCAGGCGGTGATTATGTTAACGATCCATACGTTTTAGTCTATAACAACGGTGAATTAGCCACCATCATGGCAGTTGAACTTGATGTTGACTTTGAAGTTGGTGGAATAGTCCTCGTTGAAGGCGAGAACGAAGTTTGGGCAACCATGGTTGATGGTGGTGGTAACGAATCTGAAACAAGCGATACTCTTAGATTGGTATTAGACCTGTCTACACCGACAATTGAAGATTTCGCTGCTGTGAATGGAGAACATCAAGCTACTGATACACCAGTATTCACTGCAATTGTTTCTGATGAAGATGGCGGCAGTGGTATTGACGCGGACAACCTGCAATTATCAATTGGTGATGTTCAGGTTCCTGTCCAATACATTGCAGAGGAGAATTCAATTTTGGCGGAGGTTCCTGATGGTGAACTTCAAGATGGAGAATTTACGGCTCAATTGACAATTCACGATTTAGCAGGTAATTCTGCCACCACAGATTATCCTTTCGATATTGACGCAGGTCCTGTAAATGCTCCAACAATCGACCAGCCCTTCGATACCTATACGGGTGCGAACGCGATTTCACTAACAGGTGAGAGCGAGATTGGGCTCACAGTCCATATTTTCCTCGATGGAGAAGAAGTCGGTGAAGTTTTGATTGAGGATGACATCGCATTTTCGTTCGAGTATGCTGCAGATGAGTTGCCTGACAC
>JABGPL010000115.1 GCA_018644935.1 Calditrichota bacterium
TTTCCGCCGTCGAAAGGGATCGTGGCTACGAGACTGATAACAGGAATATTGAAAGTGCGAGGAAGGAAGGGGTTTTTTGGGTGGAAGAAGGGGTAGGTTTGTTGATTTTTCGGATTTTGTATGGGGGCGAAGCGGGTCCACAGATTTGACTTCGTCGAGCTACACTTCGTTTCGGTTCACAGATTACACGGATTTATTAACCACAAAGGCTCAAAGGCACAAAGAAAAGCTCTCAATCTAAATTCCACGGTTGCTTTCATCGCAAAAAGTAGGACGGTCATTCCTGCCCGTCCATCGCGCGCAGCGCGATTCTTGAAAGGGTTATGTTCGATTTGGGGGAAGGGGTTCCGGGTTTGTGAATCCGCCTGTGGCGGATGGTCGGGCAGGAATGACCGACCTACTGTTTACATCGTTACCACTCGGAACGTGGTAACGGGTAAACTCGGGTCTCAAATAGGAAGATTTTCCCCAGCAAAACTTGTAGACTTGTAGACTTGTAAACTTGCAACTTGCTAACTTGCAAACTCATTTCCGTCATTTCCGTCACTTTTCCGTCACCACCTCAATCCCCCACCCACAGCCACTTTCCGCCAAAAGGGTGACAAAGTGACGATAATTTATGTCATCACCCCCCTCAGTACAAACGCGGCACCTCATGCTGCCAGATTTGCTATTCGGCAGGTTAAGAACCCGCCCTACGACTGGGTTCCCGCCTTCGCGGGAATGACAAGCAGGAATGCTTGTCCCACCAACAACACATTCTTGGACAGCCTGGGAATGACGTGCTTTAACACTGCAGAATTTATCTGTTTGGCGGGTTAAGAACCGGCCCTACGACTGGGGCGATTCGTGAATCGCCCATACAGTGCTGTAGAACTCGGGAACTTTTCGCAGACATGAGCATTATATGAGTAACCAGTCGGATAAACCTCTGTAAAAAACTTCAGGAGAAACACCTAAAACTTTAAATCTTCTCAATTTATCTCAAAATACGGTTTTGTTTACACACCTTTAACTGCTCCTCTGCTCAAAACAAAAACCAATGAGAAATATATCAGCGGATTTCTGTAATCCGCTATTAAACATTCATTGAGGAGAACATGAAGAACACTTCTGTTTTAGTATTAACATTTGTGCTCCTTTTCGCAATAATGGGTTGCGAAAAGGACGAAATTGTTACCCCTGCCAACACCAATCCACTTGCCAGATTCACAATCACACCTACTGATGGCAACACTGACACTACTTTCACATTTGACGCTTCCGAGAGCTCAGATAATGAAAGCAATTTTGACGAACTGCGGTTCAGGTGGCGATGGACGGCTGGTGAGTACTGGGATACGGAATTTTCCAGTTCGCCAGTCATGCTATATCGTTTCCCTGAATCTGGTCGGTATGCTATCACACTCGAAGTGAAGGACCCGGACGGAGGTTCCGGTTTTTTCAATCGTAACATCTCAGTTGATTACGCGAATACGCCTCCGTCGGCTGCTTTCACGATGAGTGCTGACACTACAATCATCGGTGGGATCATTGAATTCAATCCTTCAAGTTCCTATGACAACCACGACAGGTTGGACTCGCTCAGGTTCCGTTGGGATTGGGAGAGCGATGGACAATGGGACACTGAATATTCAAATGAATTACTTGCCTCGCACAGTTATGACAGCTTGGGAATTTATGAAATTACACTTCAGGTTATGGATACTAAAAATGCAACTGCCAGGGTCAGCCATGAAATTATTATACTGCACCCAAATCAACCGCCAGTTCCGCAGTTTTCTATCACTCCTCAGGAAGGAAACGTCAGGACTGTCTTTGAATTTGACGCTTCGATGACCACCGATGACGAGGACGATGCTGCCAACCTCTTATTCCGGTGGGACTGGGAAAGTGACGGAGAATGGGATACAGCGCAATTGGCTTCCCCTTTCGCTTCTCATTTATTTTCAGATCCGGGGGCGTATTCCATCACACTCGAAGTTTGGGACAGTCGTGCTGCGACCGGGCAGTTATCAGTTGATGTAACTGTTTTGGATTATTTGCTGCCTGAAACACCGACAAATCTCGAATTAGTGATTGGTGGAATTGACAGGATTGCTTTGAGTTGGGAGGACAACTCAGATAACGAAGACGGGTTTATTGTGGAACGTCGGACGCAGGATCTGGAATGGGCAGAAATTGATAGAACCGGCGCAGATAATTCCACCTATACTGATGCAGGGCTTGATGGGGATGTGTTTTATTTCTATCGGGTATGCGCGTTTAATCAAGAGGGATGTTCGGAATATTCGAATGTAGTCTCCGATATCATAGACCGGGAACTTGTTACCATCGGTTACGACAATGGGAACCTGATCAACTTCCTGACATTGCCTGAATCGAACGGTATGAATGACAAATACTACAACGTGAAGTTTACACCTCCGGCTGCACCTTACAGGGTGAACTCTGTCCACATCGGTTTATTTGATTTGTTCAGCGGGATGGGAACTCCGGGGATGCGGGTTTATGTCTGGCAGAGTGGTGAACAGAACGGAGATGATGGATATCCAATGGATATCCTGGATTCGCTCGACATCCCGTTTGAAGACCTCGTGTTTGGAAATGAAGAACCGGTTTTTAACCTTATAGACTTAACGCCGCTCGAAATCTATTACCACGGAATGACGGATTTTCACATCGGGGTTGACATTATCGCTGATTCTGAGACTGACACGTTAGCTGTCTATGTCGATGATGGGGAGAGTCCCTCAACCCGCAGCGGTTTTTACAGCGTTGATGACGAAAGATGGTATAAAATGGATGACCCTGATGCGTATGACACACCATATAATTTTGCAATCAGAGCAGCGGTGGAGATTATCGGGGAGGAAGGGGAGTTGGTTGTTCTTGACTACTCCCGGAATCAACCAAGCCACGTAACCCGACAATCTCGCAACCCGGGGAAAAAGGAAGCTACAATTAACAGCTCAGAGGGAAGAGCTGTCCGGTCTGTTTTTAAGAGATAGGAGTATTATCGAGATATGAACATTTGCGTCTTGGCATGTTACTAATATTCAAACCAAATATTTAGTTGCCCCGCATGCGGAGACGCATATTGATTTTTCGAAAATGGGTGTTGTGTTCAGGTAGAGGAGAGATATGTCTGGACAAGCCAGACGATGGCACACAGGTGTTCTTTGCGATAGTGTTTTGGGTTAAGAAAACGCAAGCGGGGAGGTTTTGGTGTATGAAAACGCAAGCGGGGACGCTTACGCTACTTTATGGGGGAATTGAACTTTTCAAGTAGTATGTTTCCGCATAACGTGCGTTATGTAATGTGCAAAATGAGGTGTCTGGTGAAAAAAATGCACTATTTGCATATTTTTTATTTGGTAATAAGTTTATAGATGATTCATAATGAGGGGTATACAATTTTGATATGCACCTAAATAAAATTTATATATTGGTAATTCTCTCTACCCATAAGTCTTGCTACTAAACGTTTTAAAAGGATATCTGGGATACTCACAAATTGTAAATAAAAGGATAATTTTGAATTTGGCTTGAATGTTGCTTTTCATTTGAACAGCGGATACACAAACTAAACCTCGGGAACCGGCCATGCACAAATCTCTATCTTTTCTTTTCGGTTTTATTCTTCTCTTCAACCTCGCCCAACCAGCTGAATGTTTCGACACATCAGAAAAATTTTCACAAAATGTTCAGGTCCAAGCAAACTCTTCGGGAGTATTGTTGGATTTTGGGTTAAATGATTTTGAACCAGCGGTGGTTACTCAGGGTCAGGAGAAATTTACATCACTTACAATTGAAGGTGAGGGGTTTACTTACGAATTTGGAAAACCTGTTCTCCCAATGATCAGCAGGTTTGTAATTGTTCCGCCGACTGCTGCAGTCGAGCTCAGCGTGAGTATCGGCGAAACGGTAATCATTCCGGCTAATTTCCCGCCGGTAATAAATTTGGATGAAAACTGCGGGGATGCTTCAGCCAGCGTTCCCGATCTGGTCAGAAGCATCTATCCTCCTCAAGTTGCTGAGATCTCTGCGCCCTCTATTATCCGAGGTGTGAGGCTTGTCAAAGTTACGACCTATCCTTATCAGTATGATCCCGATAGGAACGTTTATATCCATAACAGGAATATACACGCCGAGCTGCGGTTTACGGATGCAGAGCCGGTAAACCCAGTTCAAGGGGTTGAGCGACGAAATCGGAGTCGTGAATTTGTCAAATTCATGGATGCGCTTACGGTTAACCCTGATGTCCTGCATCGAGATGAAGTTGAGTCTATCTCGCCATACGCGGGGCATTATCTGGTGACAGCCAATGAGAACTGTTTGATTCCAGCTCGCGATTTTATTGAGTGGCGAAGGAAAGCGGGGTACAGAGTAGATTTACTCCCAATTAGTAATAATGATTGCAGAAATCCTCAGGCGATCAAACGCCAGATTCAGGCGCATTACGATTCTTTCATTGATGTTGGAGAGGATCCTTTTGATATGTTGATGCTGATAGGGGATTTTTCCGGGTACCATCAGGGTTGTCCAGGTGCTGGATGGCAGCTTTTTCCTGAGGCTGGTGAGAGTATTTGGGGCGGGGAGGATCATGCTGATTATAAGTTTGGACTACTTGAAGGAGACGACATTCACATGGATGTTGGCATTGCAAGATGGATTGCCGGGAGCGACGCAACTATAGGTTTGAATGTTGGCAGAACACTCGCCTACGAAGCCGAACCTCACATAGAGGACACGGACTGGTTCACCCGTGGAGGAGTTGGTTCATATCACTGGGGAAATGATGAAACCAGTGCCTGGCATATCTCCGTTAATACGAACGTGCGCTGGGGTGAGGAGGTTCTTCAGCATTTGGGTTATCAGGATGTGCGCTTTTATGAAAGGTACGAATACGATCGGATGGCGGATGTATATGGACCATGGGCACGCCAATTGTTAAATGATGGTGCAAATGTCTTATTAAGTCGCGCAGAAACCTATTTCTGGCGAGATGATTTTAACGGGGTTGAGGATAATGTGGTATTTCCAATTCGGCTCACAACGAGTGGTCATGGTGAATGGGCGACCTGGAACATGATGCGCAATGGGGATCGAGATCATCTCAAAGGCCCTGTTGCTTCAACTTGTGGTTGGGGTGGACCTCCAACGGTGACCAGTAGTGCAGTTTGGATGGGACTGGTTAAAAGTGTCATGCTCGAAGATATGAATTTGGGTTGGGGGTACAACTTCGCAGTTACATATCTTGAGAGTTTTATCCCGAATTTCCGCGAAGTACGAAGGCAGATGCCAATATATCAACATGTTAAGACAGATATTAACTGTTATGGAGATCCCGGAATACAGCCGTGGCGAGGAGTTCCTGAAGTCCTCGCAATGGAACATGTCGAAACAATTACTCCTCAAACGAGACTGATTGAAGTTTATGTATTCGACCCTGAAGTTGAAAATGAAGACGAACAGGCATTTGACGGCGCCCGAGTAACGCTGTATGTTCCAGGAGAACTTCCGAATAATCCTGGAGCATATGCTGATCATGAATATTTCCAGGTGTCCTCTCTTTCCGATCCTGATGGTATAGCCAGATTCGTTTTCAACGGGGACCCCGGTTTTGATGGGGATCTGATGTATGTAACTGTAACTGGCAGAGACCTGTTGCCGCTGTTTGGTGAAATTCAGGTAACCGAACAGGAAGCTGTAATTGAAGTTGCTGGATACTCACTGACAAATGATAATGGGGCGGATGAAATTCCCAATCCAGGTGAGACAATTCAAATACATTTGGCGGCAGTAAATCTCGGGCCTGATGATAATTTCGAGAATGTGACGGCTGTTGTAAGCAGCCTTTCACCCTGGATCAGGATTGATGAATCTCAGGTTAACTTTGGAAATATCGAAGCTGGAGCAGTTGTTGAAAGTGAGGATGTAATTGTCCTGACAGTCAACCCGGGTTGTCCGGATGGAGAATCTCGACCATCAACAAGACCAACACTCGCCATTGAGTTTATCTCCGGTGAAAGAAATTGGCATTCAGCAATTCAGTTAGATCCCGTTGCTCCTAAGTTTACAGTTATTGATATCCCCGGGGGAATAATTATTCCCACTGAGATGTACGAACTTGATTTGGAAATCAGAAACAACGGACGATTGGATGGCTCAGGTCTCACAGCCGAGCTGATTTCCAATAGTATGGGAGTTGGTGTAGTCGAAAATACAGCGCATTTTCCTGAAATTCCAGCTGGGGAGGCTTCAAATCTTATGGACCTCGAACGATTTATCATCACCGGAAGTACGATTGTCCCGCCGGGATTTAAAAATGAGATGATGTTGATTCTGACTGACGGGAATGATTTTGTGGACACGACCTATTTTACACTTCAGGTTCTCGAAGAATGTGAAGGAGCACCGTTTGGACCAGACAGATATGGTTATATCTGCTTCGATGATACCGACGATGACTGGGATAATTCCCCGGACTATGACTGGGTTGAGATCAGTACGGCTGATGATGATGCCGAATTTGAAGGAACTTTGATTGAAGAGTTTGATGGACGCTCGGAGTTTGATGTCGGTGAATCAATCGTGATTCAGCTCCCGTTTGAAACTCAATTTTATGGACATTTGTACAACTCCATTACTATCTGCACAAATGGATTTATCGCACCTGGAGATCAGGGGCGGATTACAAATATGCAGAATTGGCCTTTAGACAGGGCGATTGGCGGTGGGATGGGTATGATTGCTCCGTTCTGGGACTGGTTGCAGATGGGTAACAATGGTGGTGTGTATTACTATTATGATGAAGAAGATTCACGGATGATTATTGAATGGTATAGATTGCAGCACCGCGCAGAAGGTGAGGGTGATCTTACATTCCAGGTAATACTTTATGATCACGATTGGTGGATAACCGAATCCGGGGATCAGAATGTTCTATTCCAGTACAAAAACATCTCTCAAGCCCGGGGTCCTCGCGATGGGATCGAATGGGAAAAGAACACCGAATTTGCTTCAGTAGGGATTTCCAGCCCTGAAGGAAACACGGGAATAAATTACAGTTTCCACAATGAATACCCGATTACGTCGGCTCCCTTGAGCAACAGAAGGGCAATTTTATTTTCTACCTCTGCGCGCTACAAATCATGTTTACTTTATGGAACGGTCAATAATCTTGGCACAGGTCAGCCAGTGGAAGGCGCAATTGTCGAGACGGAACATGGCTTTACTGCTATAACCGACGAAAATGGTAATTGGAGAATATCAGATGCCCTGGCAGATATACCCTTTGACATAACCGCCTTTGCTCAGGGATTTAACGATTCTACTGAATATGATTTTCAGGTGGCTGAAGATGACAGCCTTGAAATCAATTTTGATTTGCTTAATCCCGAATTCGTCTCATCCAGATGGAATTTGAACACTATGCTCGATCCTGATCGCGAGACAGAGCTCGAATTCAGGGTGGATAACACAGGAAACGGTCCTCTTTTCTGGAATGTTGACCGGAGATTGATAGGAGATGCTAATGCTGAACCCTGGGAAATGCGACGCTCATATTCGATTGGTGACACATTAATGGATTCCCGGCTGCAGGGGGCAGTTTATGTTGATGAGCATTTTTACATTGCCGGATCAAACGACAGAGCGGCTCAGATATATGTACTTGACAAAGATGGAGTTCTTGTCCGGCAGTTTGATCAGTTCGGGGTTGGGGAAACTTATGGTTATAAAGATCTTGCTTATGATGGTGAATGGATCTGGGGTGCTGTAGACAGGAATGTCTTTGCTTTCACTCCCGATGGGGAATTAATGCGGGAATTTGAAGGTCCATTTAATCCAACCAACAATCTGGCCTGGGATACAGACCGCGAAATTTTGTGGATTTCGAGCACAACAACGGATATAGTTGCAATGGATCGGGATGGAAACCAGCTTTCTGAACTTAACCGGATGGGTATTCGCCAGTACGGTTTAACCTACTGGCCAGAAGATCCTGATGGGTATCAACTTTATTTATTCGCGAAATTAGATAGTGGTGCTGATCAGGCTGTCCTCAAGATGAATGTCGAAACTAATGATACAATGTCAGTTGCTATTCTTGAACCACAGGCTGGCGGTAGAGCAGCTGCAGCTTTTTGCACCAATACCTATGACGTTTATAGCTGGGTTTTTATGGGTGTTGCAAATGACGGACGTCAAGACCGGATTGACATCTGGCAGTTGGAAGCCCGAAAGGAATGGTTCGGCATAGAAATTGTCAACGGAGAGGAACGTGAAACTGCGACTGCGGGTACACTTCAGACAGCAGAATTCGCAGACTTTGTTCTTAATCTTAGCTCGATTGCACTTCCGGAAACCACATTTGTAGCTGAGTTATTTTTCAGTCATAATGCCGATAGCGGTCAGGCGCACATAGCGGTCGAACTTGATGTAATTGGTCCGATGCCTCCACGGCCGTTTGATCTCTTCTATCCAGCAAATGGTGACACACTTGACACTCTGCAGGTTAATTTTCAGTGGAATCCAACCTGGGATCCGAATGCAGGAGGAGCTGTTTCCTACGTTGCCTGGATAAAGGCAGACAATGACTCGGTATCGTTTGCGATAAACGACACTTCGTTATATGTAGATTTTGCTGACCTCGGATTTGATTCTGAATGGTTATACTCAAATCCTGCCCGGTGGTGGGTACAGGCGATAAGCGAGGAAGACACGGTCGTGTCTGCTGAACAATTCGAGTTCTATTATCGTGAACCGAATGCCATTCCAGGATTTGATGGACATAATCCGGTCGAATTTTCAATTTCATCGGTCTATCCAAGCCCGTTTAACTCATCAACTACAATTCGATTCGGGGCGGACAGAGATTCGCGTACGACACTTAAAGCATATGATTTGACCGGTCGGCTGGTTAAAGTTTTGTTTGATGGGACACCAACCGTCGGTTGGCATTCGATTGCATGGAATGGCGGTAATTTGCCGTCTGGAGTTTATGTGCTGCAGCTTGAATCAGCCGGGCGTTATAAGGCGGTGAAGACGGCATTGCTGAGGTAAGTTGGGGTAGGTCGGCTTCTTAAGCCGAGGATTACAATGAGTCCTGCATCAGGAGTGCGCAAGCCATGCTTGCGCGGCACAAGCATGGCTTGTGCACTCCTGAGTAGGAGATATCCAGCCCTACTTAAGAGTCATTGTGAGCTTAGGGATGGCTTCGTCACTTCGTTCCTCGCAACGACAGTGGGAAACACCGTCTCCTTTTCCACGACCGCAAGGGTCGCGGCTACTAATTGAGGATTACATGATTTATTGCCGGGGTTGTTTTCCCGGTGAATTTTGGTTAGATTTTAATAATGCACAGAAAGTCTTAAAAACAGGACTTACGAAATGAAAATTGTTACTATTTTGCTTTGCACATTATTGTTGACTTTCTCATCCATTGCCGCAATGTCGGTAAATGAAATCACTCCGTCAACTTCTGCTCCTCTCCCGCTTTACGATGTTAACTCCGAAGCATCCTTTTTTGTACGAGATCATGGTCTGAACGGGATTACGCTCGAAGTAGTGCTTCCACCGACAGCAGACCGGGTTTCTATGCAAGGGGTGTTTTCCAACTCGAATAACAATTCTTCGGATTCTCCCATGCCCTTTATTTCCCGCTGGGTAGTAATCCCGGACAATGTTGATGCTAATCTGCATGTGGTTCGTCAGGAGGGCAGGCGTTTAATAGTAGATTCTCAAATCGGATCTGCAAGTTATGTAGATGATTGGGATATCTCAATTCTTGAAACGGACAATTTCGATGATCTCAGTTCTGTTTCAGCCTTTGTTGGAAATCCTGCGATTCTGCGGGGTATTCGGATGGTTCCTGTTATGATCTTCCCGATTCAAAAGCTCGATGATTCTGGAGGTTGTTTTGAGAACCGTGAAGTAACGATAGAGCTTGAATTTACTCCATCCGAGAATAATTTTCAATTTTCACATCGAGCTCCCAATAGCCATGAATTTTCAAATATAATTGAAAATCTTGTTGTGAATCCACCTGCAAGAGACCTTTCTCCCACACGTATATCTCGAATTCTAATTGTTTATAATTCAAGACTTAATGAAAATGAAGCTCTGATGAATGACTTCAATGCTTTTGCAGAATGGAAACGGAGACTTGGCTTTGAAGTTGAGTTGCTTCCGATAGAAATCAGTCCGGATTTTCAAGAGCGGATGAATAACCAGGAAAATTTGAAGAACCAAATTCGTGAATTTTATGAAGATGATATCTCGATTGAATTCTTGATGATTATGGGACATTACGATATCAGAGCGTTTGGTGCGTGGGAATTTAGAGAACGAATTGATTCTCCATATTTTTTCCCAACCTATATCGGTGAAATGGAAAACCGAGAAGGTATCAATGTGGATTATCAAGGGGATCAATTCCTCGTTACGTTTGATGAAGATGATAATATGCCTGATGTCATTGTTGGTAGATTTATGTGTACAAATCAGGAAGATCTATCATATGCTTTAACCCGTGTCATTGGGTATGAGCAGAATCCGCTTGAAGGTGAATGGTACACACATGGGCTTTTTACTGCAGGAAGTAAAGGAGATGAATGGGACCCAGTGCTAACATCCCATCTTGTACATGACGTTGCCCAATGGACAGAGAGGAGGTTGAGGGAAATTGATTATGATGAAGTGGACGTCGTTATCGACCAGAGATTATCTGAGATTGGGGAAGTAGTGCTTCCAATACTTGAAGATGGCGTTTCACTTGCGTTGAGTGAAACCTGGTTGTTTGGTTCTGTTATCATGGAAACCGTGGAGGATGAAAATGGGGAAATTATTGTGCGATTGGGTCAAATTGCAAATACAGGTAGAAAACATCCATTTGTTATCTCCAATTCTTCATTCTTCCACGATCGGATATTAGAGACATTCTTTAACAGTGGTTCGGTGGATGAACCGAGTGGTCCTGTTAGTGCATATGGCATGTGGAAATATCCCTATGATCTTCACTTGAGTCATATAATCGGATGGACAGTCTATGGAATGAAGAATTTGGGGACACTTACAAGTGGTCATCTCTTTCAGTTCGCGGGGATGCAATTGAACTCTATAATTGACTTTGACTTAATTGATGATGCCGCTCGCTGGGATTTCAAAGGATTTTATCAATTCCTAGGAGATCCGACCGTAAAAATCCGCACTGCTCAACCGACCCAACTTATGGTTGATCATCCCGAGTCATATAATATCGGTTCGACACTCGTCAACTTAATAGTAAATGACGGGGAAAACCCTGTTGGGGATGCGGTTGTATGTATTCGACAGGGGGAAGATCTTCAGTATGTAGAGATGTCAGATGCGGGAGGTAACGTAAGAATTACTGTACCCGATGGATTACAAGAGGGAGAGTTGCAAATTACAGCTTCTAAGTCCAACTATATTCCCTTTCTGGCATCACCTGCGGTTGGAGAGCAGGATGTTAACATTGTTCTTGAAGGATTTCAGCTTGTTGAGGGTGAATTAACCAATGGGGTGAGTGTCCAGCTTGAGTTGACATTTCGGAATTCCGGAGGCGAGGATGCCAATAATTTGTTGGCAAGTTTCACATCAGATAACGATTGTTTGAGTTTTTCTGCAAATCAGGTTCCGATTGACGCTATCGAGGCAGGACAAACGGGTGGATTAAGTCGTGAGTTGATATTGTCTCTTGATTCCGATTGTCACGGAGGAAGTCTTATTCAGGTGAGGATGGATGTCAATTCCGGTGACAGTCACTGGCTCTCGGCTTTTGAGGTTGTAACATCCGGACCTAATCTGGTAATTGAAGATCCAAATGGTGTGTTGGAAATTGGCGGAGTCGGGGGATTAAATACTGCCATCGCTAATATTGGTGATATTGATACAGGTGAACTTACAGCCGAATTAACGACATCCCATCCGTATGTTAGAATAATCGTCCCAAACCAAACTTATCAACCCATAGGAGCAGATCAGATTGTTGAACCTGACGCACCGTTTACAGTAAGTGTTGATGAACTTTTCTTCCCCGGAAGCATAATAAACTTTGAGCTTTTACTTTCAGATGGTGAAGATTACAATGCTGTTGTTCCCTTTGATGTAGGACCAGTTGGTGAAGTGAGTGCTGGTGATCCGCTTGGACCGGACGATTTTGGCTATATCTGTTTCGACAGTAGAGATGAGGAATGGGTGGATCATCCTGTTTATGATTGGGTTGAAATTAGTTCCGATGAAAGAGATGCGGATTTCCCAGGTACTAAAATCGATTTTGAGTTTCCGGATCGTCAGGAGGCATGGGACATCTGGAATTCGACCGAAGTGGTCGACCTACCGTTTACGTTCAGGTATTATGGGACAGATTACGATTCAATTTCCATATGCACCAATGGTTGGATTTCAATGGGAGCTGAGGGTGCAGAGAATCGATCTCCTGAGGATTGGGCGATTCCGGGACCCGGAGGCGCGGATGCATTGCTGAATGTTTACCATACGGATCTCGAAGCCTCAGATCCTTCTCTAAGTGGAGTTTATTATCACTATCTTGAAGATGAGAGTAAATTCATTGTGGAGTGGTATAACCATGATTTCGGAGGACAAACTCAATTACGACAAAATCTCACATTTCAAGTAATACTTTACAATCCAAGTGTTTACTCAACTCCAACGGGAGATGGTGAAATTGAATTTCATTATAAGGTGTTTGGTGAAATGGGTGCACTGGAAGAGGTCAGGTCTCCTCCTTCGATCGGAATTCGAAATTTAGATGGCTCGGATGGTCTGCAATATTATCACAATTATGAGTTTCCGCCGCAAGCTGTTCAACCGACGGATGAGTTCGCACTGAAATTTACGACGGCTGTGCAGACGGTGAAGGGTTCAGCTTCGGGGAGAGTTGTTCAAATGGCCAATCGGGAGATTGGCGTTCCCGGGGCAACTGTCGATTTGCACCGGGTTGATGGGATTCTCACTGATAATGATGGCGGATTCAGGTTTGAAAATCTCAGGGAAGGGTTATACACTGCCACGGTAAATGCTCCGGGTTATAGTAGGATAGAACAGGAGATAAGAATTGTTGGCGGAGAGGACTTAGTGCTTGATCCGATTCTTCTGCGAACTCCGCAACCTCATGTTGATGCAATTCCCCTGGAAGTGAATGTCAGACCGGACTTTTCACGAACGCGGGTTGATGTATTACTTGAAAATCATGGGATGGGAGTGCTCGAGTATAGCGCAGAGATTGGGCTCGCTGATGGTCGGGTTGTAGATTATAGGTCAATATCGGAACTTTCAATAAATGAAATTTTTGAATTAGAGGGATTTTCTCGAGCTTATGCACCGTTGTATATTCCTGAACAGGATTTGATATACATTCCAGCTAAAAATGGTGATCAAAAAGTAATTAGCGTTTTCAA
>JABGPL010000116.1 GCA_018644935.1 Calditrichota bacterium
ACAACTCTACCCAGCATTCGATCGGTGGAATCCCGCCCCCTACAGCAGATAGTTTTTCATTCCGGATCTCGCACTCAATTTCATTAAGCTCAAGCATGTGCTTTATCGGATAGACCATTGCCAGATCAATATTACTGTAAACTCGTTTCATCTGTCAAGTCCTTTTTTTTATCGGTTTTTGTTGCCAGATCTCGCTGAAAGTAATCATAAAATTAGTAAAATTCAAATAAACAAGCTCTAACCTGCCTAATCATACGAAATTATTCATGCAAAAGAAGTGTTCGCCATCACCGCTTTATCTTCATTTTTTTAGTTAATTAGTACCTAAGAAACATCGTGCATACGAAACAATGTACAAAGGATTTCCTTTCATAGCAGAAGATTAGATCGGCGAAAGGATGATTATTTTTAGGTAAGGACTACATTTCCAGCAAAAGTGCAATCAAACAGGGAAAAGTTGCGTAATACATGTTGAAAGATCTGTTGACCAGTTAAGATAGACGATTGTGAAGTAAAAATAAACTTTAGCCGTGGGTCGGCAAATTCTCACGGTAGCTTCGTCAATTAACATGGAGGAACAAGTTGATGATTAATAAACATAAGGGCTCGTCCCCTACTTAGGGAGCCTACTGTTTACGATACTAATACAGGCTTAGCCGCCCTGTAGGTGTCTTCATAGAGATGCCTGAGGCGGGGAATAACCCTGAAATTTTATGATCTCGGGAAAGGGTCGGCTCGACTTTAGTCAGAGCTGACCCCGAGCTCATTATTAAACAGATAAGCGTATTTTTTAATGCGCTTTTTTCGTTTTTGTTGGGAGTTTTTGATTGTTGTACGGGGGTGGTGCTATTGCACTTCTTCTGCTTGTGAAACTGTATCAACCAAATTGGAAGTCTTCATGTAATCGAACAATGGCACGTGCGACGTGCCCCTACATTGTGTGTTACCAATCGTTTAAACTTGTATTAGTGGTGGAGTTTAAACCGAACATGATGCCAACAGAAAACCAGACCATATTTGCTACTTCAGCATCGGCCAAGTAATTCTGGAACTGACCAGCCACGAGGATTGAACCAGCCACTGCCATTCCGGAAAGGAGAATCCATCTTTTTTGAGAATCATGGGGCAGCTTCAGAACGAGTTTTGTGCCTTTGAAAAAGAAAACGATCCACATCCCAATAAAACACAGCAATGTGAGAATTCCGCCATCTACCGCGATTGTGATCATATCGTTATGCGGATGGGAGTGGTTGTCATAATATCCGGGAACTTTGTACTTTTCAAAGAGGTAGAGAAAATTGCTCTGCCCTACTCCGAGCATTGGATGATCTCCGATCATTGCAGCAGATGTTTGCCACAAACGAATCCGTGTGGTCTCGCTCTCGTCACCACCCTTAAAAGTCTTCATGAAGCGATCCGACATACCAGGCATTACAACCAACATACCGATCACCCCAACGACCGCACTGCCAACTAAAACCAGCTTCATCTTGCTACTCGCAGTCAGGAAGAATATCAGGAATGCTGCACCAAGCCCAAGAATCGCACTCCGTGCATAGCTGACCACCAAACCGATTCCGCTGACAGTTGTCATAAAAATCAAACAATTTCGGTAATTTTTAGGCTTCGAGAAGAGTAGACAGGTCAGCGCAATTACAAATATGATTAGAGCCACACCACCGTAGGTGAGGTGATGTGAGAATAGCCCGAGTGCCATGTAACCACCACTGATTGGCTCTAGTTCTTTGGCGCGGATTATATCATAACCGGTGATGAACTGAAGGATAGCATAAGCTGCTATCACCGACCCAGAAATAATTTGGATTACCAGAGCCCGAGTCATTATTACTAAGCTGCCGGATAATCCCAGAGCTACAAAGTACGCGGACACAACCCACTTATCCTCAAAAAATCCAGCTATGTTTACCTGGTATTTCGAGAACACAGTTGCCGTTAAGTACATCCCAAGATACAGCAGTAGTGGTACTGTAATCCCGCCGACAATCAATTTCCTTGTGGTAGAATCAACCAGCAATTTTCTAATAACAAGCAACATCCCCACACCAAGACCGAGGTTTGCAGGTGCCAATCCAATTGGTAGAGAGGCCGCGGTAAATATCAATGTTCCAGCTTCGATCTTTTCCCAGTTTATCGTCATGCAGGAATATCTCCTTGGGAATGAATCTCTGAGTACAAATCCAGAGAAGCTTTGAGCACCTCCATCACTTCAAGTGAAGCAACGTCTTCTCCCCTTTCAGCCAGAATCGCTTTGAAAGGGACGCTTAAGGGGTAGAATCGATCGTATACTTCATGATCCCCGTTGTACAAAACTGAAACCGGGATTTTTCTCGCAATCGCAGCATGAACTATACCCGTGTCAGGACTGATTAGCATTTCAGTTCGGGCAATCACAGCAACGGCATCCCTAAAGGACTTTGTTTGGATGGTGTTGACAAAATCATATCTCTGAGCGATTTCAATACATTGATCTTTTTCAGCAGGCGCACTGAGCAAAATGATTGATAATCCAGGTTCAACATCTTTTAGCAGGGCTATCAACTCTGACCATTTTTCCAATGTCCACAACCTACTCGGATTTGAAGCTGAGAGGTTTATAGAAATCAGTTGATCCCCTTTTCCCAATTTGGAAATGGTCCCTACAGCCATTCTCTCCGAAATGGTATCACTGCCAATATATATATCATGATTAACATCTTCAGGATTCCATCCAAGAGGTGAGATCAGGCGTAGAATAGTGTGAACCCTGTGATCAGCCTGGTCGTTATGTTCAACACTATGTGTAAGTTGAGCATTATGCCCGGGGTGATCCAGACCAATCCTGATTGGTGCTCCAGACAATGCCATTAACATACTTTCAGTGAAGGCGGGATGTGGTTTGGGCAAGAATACGATTTCCGGTTTATACTTGATTATTTTGATAATCGAAGCGAACCAACCCGGCAACTTCTTATATAGAAAAACTTCGTCTATGATTGGGTCAATTGAAGCAATATCCAAACTTGGTTTTGTTACAACAACTGCGATTTTTGTTGTTGGGAACTTCTGCCGAAGACAATTGATGAGAGGCGTTACCATCAGATAATCACCTCTGAGAACCGGGGCAAGGATCAGTATTTTTTTCGGTTCAGAGGGGATCTCTGGCAAATCTCCTTTTTTCGCTGATGAGAGATTTGCCAGGAGTTTAAATAGAATTCTACGCCACCACTGGCGGGAGAGAAGCCTGTCAGCCATGAGACTGATACATACTTTTATCAATTATTCTCAGATAACTCACGATCTACTTGCCTTTCTTCGCCTGTTTCTGAATTCTCGCCCAGGTATCCCTGAGGGTAGTCGTTCGGTTGAAAACGAGATGATCAGGGGAGGAGTCAAACTCATCTAAACAGAAATATCCCTGCCGCTCAAATTGACATTTATATCCAGGTTTCTCATCTTTCAAGCACGGTTCCAGCATTGCCTCGGAAAGAACTTCCAGTGATTCAGGATTAATATTGGTCTTCCAGTCAACACCATCCTCAACAGCTTCAGGATTTTCAGACATGAAGAGGTGGCTGAATAATCTGACTTCGGCTTTCACAGCATGTGAGGCTGAAACCCAATGTAGAGTGGCTTTGACTTTCCTTCCATCCGGTGAATTTCCTCCGCGGGATGCTGGATCGTAGGTGCAGTGGAGCTCAGTAATTTCACCGCTTTTTTCATCCTTTACGAACTCATTACATGTAATGAAATAACCATAACGGAGACGCACTTCTCTGCCTGGTCCAAGTCGGAAGAACTTTTTGGGTGGATCTTCCATGAAGTCACTATGCTCGATGAATAACTCCTTCGAGAATGGGACTTTTCGAGTTCCGGCAGATTCATCTTCAGGATTGTTAATTGCATCCATCTCCTCAACCAGATCATCAGGATAGTTGTCAATTATCACTTTAAGAGGATTAAGAACTGCCATCCTGCGTGGTGCAATTTTATTCAGATCCTCACGGACACTGTGCTCAAGCAGAGCAAAATCAACAGTGCTGTTATGTTTGGCAACACCTGTCAAATCAAGGAAATTCCGTATTGACATTGGAGTATAACCGCGACGACGCATACCGGACAACGTTGGCATTCGGGGATCATCCCACCCATTCACGATACCGGATTCTACCAGCTGGATCAGTTTCCGTTTCGAGACGACTGTGTAATTGATACTCATCCGCCCAAATTCGATTTGCTGCGGATGGAAGATCTCCAGCTCATTTATGTACCAATCGTATAAGGGCCGATGATCCTCGAATTCAATTGAGCAAAGCGAGTGAGTTATGCCTTCTATTGAGTCCGACTGACCGTGTGTAAAATCATAAGTCGGATAGATACACCATTTGTCACCGGTTCGGTGATGATCCGCGTGCAAAATTCGATACATCACAGGATCACGCATGTTCATATTCCCGGAGGACATATCTATTTTCGCCCTGAGAACTCTGGTACCGTCAGGATATTCACCGGCTTTCATTTTCTCAAATAAATCAAGATTCTCTTCGATAGTGCGGTTTCTGTAGGGGCTGTTGGTTCCAGGTGATGTGAGAGTTCCTCTTGTTTCTCTCATCTCGTCCGGACTCAGATCACAGATAAATGCTTTGCCCTTTTTAATTAATTTGACCGCATATTCGTAGAGTTGATCAAAATAATCAGAAGCGAAAAACAACCTCTCTTGCCAATTGAACCCAAGCCACTTGATATCTTCAATAATCTTATCAACATAAATCGATTCTTCTTTGGTCGGATTTGTGTCGTCAAATCGAAGATTATATAATCCTTTGAATTCCTCAGCTAATCCATAACTGAGGCAAATCGCTTTGGCATGTCCAATATGAAGATAACCATTCGGTTCCGGTGGGAATCTCGTATGTACTCTGCCATCGTTTTTATTGTTCTCGATATCCGATACGATTACATTCCTGATGAAATGTGAAGGTGTCGTGTTTTCAGTCTCTTTCATTTTTCGCTGTTCCGTTTATGTTTTGTCTGTATTTCTACAGAATTGCTTTTTTTCTATTGGGAAATCTTTCCAGTAGCCGCGACCCTTGTGGTCGTGGGAGGTGACGCAATTCCACGACCACAAGGGTCGCGGCTGCGAGTCTAGATTCTGTCAATCTGCGATTCACAGCGTAAACGATGATCCGCCTGCACGAGAGTGACAAAACTTTACTTAATCAAACAAATCTTTTTTGCAGTTCTCTTGTAAGAATTTAAGCTCACGAAGTAAATCCCTGCGGGATATCCGGTTGCGTCAAATTCTAATTTGTGAATTCCGGCTGAATATTCTCTATTCGTCAGGCTTTTTAGTCTCTCTCCTGAAATGTTCAGTATGTTCAGCCCTACTTTTGATGCATACGGTAGTTCAAATTCAATTTGCATCCTCGAGTTGAACGGATTCGGGTAGCATCTCAATATATTGAAGTCTTCAGGAACCGAACCATCCTGTTCAATAGCTGTATGTCCCGTGGGAACTATAAAAGTGCATATCGAATTGGATGGTAACTCAACTTCAAAACCCTGATTATTATATTGAAGCGCATCCTGAGAAATGTAGTTCTCCCGCGCCGAGGTTCTGATATGTTCGATTTCACCAGAAATTAACTCCATCTCGAAATTTGCGGCTATCACTTCTTCGGTTCTGTTGAATGCAACAATCACTATGTCATCTTCAACCTTAAATCCCGCCACGTGCAAGTTTTCGTCATCACTGACAGCATCAATTCGAATTGATCCTTGAGGAACATTCCTCGTCCATTGCTTCATGCAATAATAACGTGGAAACACCTCTATTTCGTTCACTCGAGGAGCTATTGCAACCACACCTTGCGATTTGTTGTCTTCCGATTCATCGGGATTAATGTATTGCCAGTAATGCCATGCTGTTACGTTACCCTGGGTTACAGCAGTCCACATAAGCAAGGCCACTTTCAAACCTTCCACAATATCTTCAGTAGCCTGATTATTTCCACCGATAAACATCTCTGTTTCCCAGATGGGCAGACTATTCTCAGCCGCTAAATCTCTGAGTCCTGCCCAGTTATCCGCCGGTCCTGTTCCATAGACTACAAGCTGATCACCATACTGGTGTGTTGTGATTTTGTCCAAATATGAGGTTGCAATCGAATCTGCAAAAATCACTGGTAAATATGTGTTCAAACAACCCCTGTCTCCAGTAATGTGCCCACTTTCGGGACCAATCAGCATCACATCATCCAGATCATTCTCTTCAAAAGTCTGCCCAACAAATTTCAAGACATCGCGGTACGCCTCAGGAGAAGTTGAGGTTGATTCATAATTTACATTGTTATGCGGCCAGCCCGGTTCGTTAAAAATACTGACGGCATCAATTGTAATGCCATAATCATCACGCATGTGTGATACATAATATGTCAGGTAGTCGGCGTAATTCTGATAATGTTCTTCAAGAACATTTCCTGCATGTCGAGCATCGTTATTGTCTTTCATCCAACCCGGAGGGCTGGATACTTTCAACCAGATTGTATTTATCTTCCCTCTTTCAAGCGCTTCATTGACAATCATACGCTGGACTGCCATGCAGCCCCAATTGTAGTCTCCCCCCTCCTCAATCTGGAAATCTGAATACAATCGAATACAGAGAATGTTTGTGCCGAGATCATCGTAGACAAAGTCGAACGCAGTTTCCCGGTTTTCAGCAGGTAATCTACCTATTCTTTCCTCAAAGAAATTTGAAGACGCGCCCCAGCCTTCCATGGTCTGAAATTCTACATCAGCATCTAGGGTAATGTTTGCAGCATACGTGATGTTAAAAAAAGCCACTGCGAAAATTAACAAACATAAACTTAAAAAGGCTATTCTGGCTGACATGTCATCTCCTCGAATCACCAAACGGTAAGGGCTTGGAAAAGTAAATCATTTTCCATTTCAGAATTGTTAATCTATACCTACTTTTAGAAAAAGGCAAGCATGGCTTTGCGGGTTAAATCTTAATTGGTACCGCATATATCAAAAAAAACAATCGGGAACGTATTGCTACGTTCCCGATTATCTGATTAGATAACTAATCTGCTATGTCATCAGGCGTATAGCATTATCATAATTAAGCGTTAGCTTGAATCCACTTTGTGGAAACTGACTTCGGACGGGTAAGTGCTGTACCCATGGCGCGATTAACGATTAATTGTGACAACATACCCATTGCACGGGAAACACTGAACAGTACTGTGTAGTACGGGAATTCGGTGAGTCCATAGTGATACAGAAGTGCACCTGAGCCAGCGTCGACGTTTGGCCAGAAGTTAGCAATTGGGTTCTTACCGGCAGCAACGCGCTCGGCTGAGAACTCTTCTAAGACCTTTGGTACAACTGTGAAGACTGTGTCAACACACTTGAACACTGGATCGTTCGGCAGATATTTGTGACCAAATTCATTGAAGCCTGTGTAACGTGGGTCGGTTACGCGCAGAACGGCATGACCGTATCCGGGGATAACTTTACCAGCACGCAGTGTTTCAAATGCAAATTCACGCATCTGTTCAGGTGTCGGAACACCACCAAATTTATCCATAAGCTCAAGAATCCAATCGAGGCATTCCTGATTTGCAAGACCATGCAGAGGACCGGCAAGACCGTTGAGGCCTGCTGAGACTGCGTAGAATGCATCAGATAAAGCTGAACCGACTGTGTGGCATGTGTTGGCTGAAACGTTTCCGCCTTCATGGTCACAATGGAAGTTCAAGTACAGGCGCATTAATTTGGCAAAGTCACCTGTGGGATCTGGTAAACCGAGCATACGAGCGTAGTTTGCACCCCAATCGAGTGTTGGCAGATAATCAATGGGCTCGCCCTTTCCGTAGCGAATGCGATAAACACCGGCTGCGATTCCAGGAAGTACACCGAGAATACGGAGTGAATCTTCCATCATTGGAATCCAGTATTCGGATTTGGTCATACCTTTATCATACCATGCGCGGAATGCAGATTCTTTTTCCATGGCAAGAATAGCTGTATTCAGCATGCACATTGGATGTGAATCAGGAGGCATGGCTTCAAGGATATCCCAGACATAGTCAGGAATGTGTGACCGTGCTGCGAGGTCGAGTTGTAAGGCTGCTGTTTCTTCCTTGGTCGGTTTTTCACCTGTCACTAACAGATAGAAAATTTCTTCCGGCCAGAGTTCTTTCAGGGTAAGCAGGGGATGTTCACGAATGATCAGACCTTTGTCGGGTTCGACGACTGATGTATCGCAGATCATGCCTTTAATACCACGCATACCACCATAAGCCTGCTTTACAGTGACATCAGCAATTTTGTTGTTGCCTTTTTCTTTTGCAAGAATTCCAAGTTCCTTACGTAATTCAGGAACTTGAGCGGCAAATCTTTCTTGTAATGTTGCCATTAGTTTGACTCCTTAAGATTATATTCAAGAACCATAGATTGGTAACCTCTGGTTGCTTCCACAGAAAACAACATAGGGAATGACATAGATGTTCTGAGTTTTCTGTGGGTAAAAATACTGCATCGTTTTACTCTAAGTATACCATAATAGAACTATTTGAAAGAAAAGTCAAGAGCGAGTACGAGAAAAATTTCACATCGCATACGGTTCTTGCCAAGTAGCGACTGTTTTTAACACACTTGAATCAGATGTGATTTATTTTCTGGGTAGATTATGGCTGGTAGACACACCGCAACTGCGTAGAACTAATTGCGGATCAGGGCTGCTGACCCCCGATATGAGTCGAGGACAAGTTGATCAAGCCTCTATAGTTTTCTAGGACTTGACCGATCAATAAATTGGTCCATACGCGAAGTTTGCCAATTATTGATTTTTCAGGAAAAGTTTCCCTTCGCGCCTGCCAACAGCTTCCATCTTGTGGAGAATGACAATCGAAGAATAAACAAAAACCACACCCATCACTAAAAGGGCGATCAGCTCGGTTTTCGGTGTAAACAGGGCGGAGTCATAAGCACCGAACATCGTCTGGCGTAGTGCATCGAGTCCCAATGATACTGGGATTATGGCAGCAGCAGCCGTAGCTACCATCATGCCGAGTTGCTTGACCGGGAAATAAAACCCACCGAGGAAAAAAACTGGTTCCATCATAACCTGCATGCCGTAGAATATTCCACGTCCTGCAATGAAAAACAGAGAACTCAGCATCATTCCAAGCCCATACAATGCCAGCAATGTAGCAAGTGAAACAGCCAATGCCATCATAGGTTCGGTGATGTTGAACTGAATCCCGAACAAGAACCGACTGGCAACATAGATCATTATCGCCCTGGTGCTCGTCATGAAGATCCCACCGATTGCCATGCCGAGCAGCAGCGCAGGTCTTGAGAGAGGAGCCATGAGATAAAGTGCCATGTTCCCCATTTCTTTTTCCCAGAAGAACTGCATCCCCATACTCCAGAGCATGTGCATCCAGAACGTCACGACAATTCCACCTAATATTACAAATCCAGTATACTCAGGAGGCGCATTCATCGCACGATAAACATAAACATAAGCTGCCACAGATAGGAACGGCAGGAGAGTATCTCCTATAATCCACGATAGCTCGCGTTGAGCACCTATGATCCGTACATATGCCCTGGCTAATGCAACTTTAAGGAAGTATCTGACTCCGGTGATCATTCTTCAGAACCGGGTTTTGAATCACTAACTTCAGTCAACCTGCGTCCGGTCATTTTTATAAATACATCCTCAAGTGTCGGCTCCGAAGTTCTGAGATCGAGAAGTAACCTGCCAGTGGAGGTAATCTCATTTATAAATCTTCCACTGGCGTCCGCACTGTCGAGCAATGCCCTAATTCCGGTCACCTTTTCGGATGGATTAGGAGTGGCAACCAATTTGACGATCCCGGTAAAGCTATGCCAGTGTTCTGGAACGGGTTCATCCCCAGAAATTGTAAGCTCAAGTGCGGTCTCTTTCTGAACCATTTTCTTTAGTGCAGCAGGAGTATCACACCCCTGAGTTGTTCCTTTATCGACAATAGCCACACGGTCGCACAACTCGTCTGCTTCGGCCATATAGTGAGTAGTGAGAAGTATTGTACAATCAGGATTTTCGGACTGCCAATTCCTGATGAAGTCTCGAATCTCACGGGCAGCATTTACATCCATACCAACTGTTGGCTCGTCGAGGAACATCACCTTCGGAGCTGTAACGAATCCGCGAGCAAAGTTGACCCGTTGACGCATCCCGGTTGAAAGCTTATTTACCTTAACACCCTTGAACTTGTCCAAACCAACTACATGAATCATCTTCTCAACACGCGGTTTCGCAACCTTCCACGGAATACCATATAACTCGGTAAACAGACGCAAATTCTCGGCAGCAGTAAGAATACCATACCCACAAGTCTCACCACCTGAAACCGTATTGATAATCGGTCGCACCCGTTTCAGGTCATTTATTGCATCTATACCATTGAGATACGCTTCTCCACTTGTTGGAGACAACAAGGTGCTGAGTATCCTGATCAGCGTGGTCTTCCCTGCTCCATTCGGACCAAGCAGTCCGAACAGTTCACCGGGCTTCACCTGCAAATTGACATCATCAAGTGCAACGAGGATCCGACCAGCATCCTTACGCGCCATACGATCAATCTTGAAAGTACGCCTGATGTTTATCGTTTCTATGCTGTATTCGGACATATCGTATTAAAAAAAGGGTTGTTAAAAAATGTGCAGGCAGACGCCCTCGTCTGCCTGTAATGACATTCCGTTGGGGTTGAATACTTTCAACCCTTATCCTTGTTGATGGGGATGAATATTTTCAACCATTGAATTTTCGCATGGCGAAAAGGGCTGAAGATATTCAGCCCCTACAATATTTCACCCCCTACAGAGTCGCAACCACTTTGTCAATCACGGCAGCAGCTTGATCAATCTCTTGTGAGTTTATGGTCAATGGTGGTCTGAACCGGATTGAGTTTGTACCACATGGAAGAATGAATATACTTTCATCAAATGCCTTGTTACGCAGTTCATCACGTTTATCCGGCGTAATTACATCAAAAGCACACATCAATCCGCGACCACGAACATTTGAGATAATTCCCTCATATTTATCCTGGATCTGCTGTAGTTTATTGAGCATGTATTTACCCATTTCAGCAGCATTGGCTAAAAGATTATCCTCTTCGATAATCTCGAGGTAGCGCTGGCAGCGTACCATATCAATGAGGTTACCACCCCAGGTTGAGTTAATCCTGCCCGATGTCTTAAACACATTGTCCTCGACTTCGTCGATCCTTTTACTGGCGAGGAACCCGCAAACCTGGGCTTTTTTGCCAAAGCAAATCATATCCGGCTTCAAACCGTGATGCTCAAACGCCCACATTTTACCAGTCAAACCCATACCAGACTGGATCTCATCGATGATAAACATGATATCGTTATCGTTGCAGATGGTCTGGATCTGAGTCAGGAACTCCGTTCGGAAATGATTATCGCCACCCTCTCCCTGAATCGGCTCGATGATAAACGCAGCAAGTGAGTTGCCATGTGTCAGGATTGCATGGTTAAGCTGGTCGATAGCGAGCTTTTCACGTCCGAGCATCTCTACATGATTTTTCCCTTCATCGGGGAACTTGATCATTGCATTTTCAATGCGCGGCCAATCGAATTTCGGGAAGAGCTCGGTCTTACCGCGTTCGGTATTGGTGATTGACATCGTGTAACCGCTGCGACCGTGGAAAGCACGTTTGAAATGCAGCACTTTTAGATCGAGCTGACGAGTCTCACCCATCATCAAATTCTTCTTGGCTTTCCAGTCAAACGAAGCTTTCAACGCATTTTCAACTGCCAGCGCACCACCGGCAATCATAAACAGATGTGGCATGTAGCTCGGAGCGGCCTTGGCGAAAAAGGTCTTGACGAACTCCGCTTTCAGATCGGTAAAAAGATCCGAGCTCGTGATATTATTAATCGCGGCAATCCGTAACCGGTCAAGTGTACCCCTATCCTTCAGCTTAGGATGATTAAATCCAACCGGATTTGAAGCAAAACAGGTATAAAAATCGAGAAGGTCGCGTCCGCTCAGCGCATCATGCATAAAAGATCCATGACTCTTCTCCAAATCCAGCACAAATTCAAACCCATCCCCAATCAAATGCTCCCGAATCGTCGGTATGACGGACTCGGTGGTGATGTTGCTCTTGTATGACATTTATGACTCCCCTATCTCTTGGTGTTGTTGTTATCTAGGTATGTGTAAATTGTGGAACCTCAGGCGAAATGCTCTTCGGTAAAAGCCCGAATTTCCATAATTAATAATATGGTAAATGTTGGGGTTGGATTGCAAGGGCTCTCTTCAGCGATTTATGGATAAAAATAGAATAATCATCACCAAGATACGAATGTTTATTTATTACTCCCAAATGGCACAGTAGGGGCGAATAATTATTCGCCCAAATCGTTGTTTTTAACAAAATATCTATCCTCTTTCCACTTCAATGCATTGTATTGTATGTATTCGGATTTTTGAACAAAGGATTTCGCATCACGGATGACATTTTCATAATAATTCCGTTGCCATACAGTCCGAATATCGGAATACTCACGAAACCACTTTGTAACGCCAATTTTAAATCCACCTACAATTGAACCGATAGTTTTTGAGGTCCCATGTGGACGCCGTTGATCCTGTAGGGGCGAATAATTATTCGCCCCTACATCAACAAATTCAACAATAAAATGTACATGATTCGGCATTACAATAAATTGATGTAATCTTGTTTGTGGAAAATGATCTGGGATTGCGAGGATACACTTATTCGCAATCTGCCCAGATTGATTCAGGATCATCTCCTCATTTTCAATCCTTCCGAAAAAGCATAATCTATCTTTGGTGCAAATTGTTATAAAATAAAGCCCTTGTTGAGAATAATCATATTCTTTTAACCGAATAGAACGACGATGATGGATTTCAGGATTGTATATCATCCTCAACTCCAATATTTTGATTTATGGTTTCTGTAGGGGCGAATGATTATTCGCCCTTACTTTCATATCCGGAAGTCAGGCCCGGCAAACCGTCCATTCATAACTTTCCCCGGGGACCGGAGCCGGGAACATTTCTCCATGGACTGCTGGAATGGGCTGCGGATGAAGGTTTCGGCCGCGTGGCCC
>JABGPL010000117.1 GCA_018644935.1 Calditrichota bacterium
CAGTTCAATATGGACTTCCCGTTGTTGGTGATGCTGTAATTACCATTCATGACCATCTCGGTCGTGAGGTGAAGAGATTCTATCGTGACGGAATGGCACCTGGATATTTTGCAATTGTCTGGGATGGCAGGAATAGTCGCGGTATGAAGGTCGCCTCCGGAATGTACATAGCTCGAATTGCAACCGCCGATAAGGTTCGCATGCAGCGTCTGGTACTCATGAGGTAATTGATCCACTCAGATAGAAACATAACCAAACAGGGACAGGCATCAAAAGCCTGTCCCTGTTTGTGTTTGGAACGTATTCTGTGAGATACTTCACTTGAAACATCTATTCAGATTTGTTTAATAATGTCGACCTTCTTTCTGAAAAGATAATTACTCCCTGAATTTCAAAGACCCAATAACCTCTCAGACAAATCACTTGACAGAGCAGTTCAGGGAATGGTATATTGATAGTCCACATTGGAAATGGGGCATTAGCTCAGCTGGGAGAGCGCTTGAATGGCATTCAAGAGGTCAGCGGTTCGATCCCGCTATGCTCCACAGGAGTCTAAAATCAGGGAAGGTTTTCTTCGGAGAATCTTCCCTGTTTTTATTTTACTGATCGTATGTGGGGAATAAAAGAATTAAAGTAATATGATTGGATGACCACTTTTTGGTATACATATTGCTCTATACAGGGTGGACTGATTCTTGATCTATTTCCTCAATATGTTGATGAGGTCGAGTAAGTAATGTTGTGGCGGGGGAGGTTGGGTCTTAGATTGTATAATTACAGATGAATACAACCATAAGTTGTGAAATGGTTGAGAAACTACATTTGTGTTCGGTTGTGAACAATTTGTGAGGGAAGTTAATATGTCACGCCAAATAAAGGGTGATTGGCTGCTATATTTAGTCTGGGTGATTGTTTTTGTGCTGGTGATGATATTCACTTTGACACATGAACTTGAAAGCACCAGCTTTTTTGGCATCACAGAGTCGCGCGAAATTGTCATCAGTTCAAAGAGTTCGGTAGAGATACAAAATATTGATGTCATTGAGGGTCAATCTGTAGGTCAGGGGCGAGAGCTTGTAAAACTCATCAGCCCGGACCTGACGATTAAGATCAACCAGATTTCCCACCAACTCGACGGACTCAAAGCTCAAAAAGGTGTGAATAAGAATGAACTTATCTCCAAAATCAACCAGTTGAAGGCAGAGAAAAGGTCATTAAGCAGCGAAGCCAACAATAAAATTCGTCAACTTGAAAACCAGTATAACATCAATAAGGCTCTGACCTCCGAGCTGAAAAGTATTTCCAGTTTCGATAATTCCAAAGAATTGATAACCAGCAATCCGATTTTTCTAGAGATTGAAAGCCTTAGGGAAGAACTTGCTCTGAACATTAATCCAATTGACATTCAGATTGAGTTAAATCAGGAGCTTCTCGACGCATCGGAAAGTCCGATTGAAATTCAGGTTGCGAGGCTTGTAAAAGAACTTGACTTACTCCAGCAGGAGAGAGACAACCTCACAATCAATGCCCAGATATCCGGAATTATTGGATCGGTGAATTATAAGGCTGGAGAGAAAGTAGCCCCACACAATCCGATCCTAACATTGCATACTAAGAATCCTTCACATATCAAGGGTTACATTTACGAAGATGTATACACTAAGATCTCGGTCGGCATGCAGGTTAATGTGACATCCCTAACCGATGCAAAGACGAAAATCACAGGCTCGGTTGTGGGCGTAGGGTCTCGCATTGTTGAATATCCTATCAGATTACGTAAACATCCGGAAATGCAACAATGGGGGCGGGAGATCATGATAAAAATCCCGTTGATCAATCCCCTGATTCTTGGTGAGAAAGTGATTATCAGTGCGGTAGATCAGAAAAAAAGCTTGTTCTAAATGCAATAATCCTGAAGCATCCTCACTGCCAGGTGTTGATGACGCTGAAGATTAATTACTTGCAGGTTTGAGCGGACCTTCGTTGAATGGTCAATCTCAAACTCGAATCCAAAAAGGTACAAACATGAGATTTACATATACTGGTGGTATAGTTTTGTTCTTAGTTCTACTAGTCCTTGTTAATGCTGGGGATGCAGGTGAATTGGGAACGTTAACTATGGACAACTTCCTTTCCAGTACAAAATATGATTACAGTCTGGAAAATCATCAAGAACTGCTTGATTATCTTGAAACAGCATCCTCAAGCACACCCTATATTGATAAAATTGAGATTCGGTCAAGTTCACAGGATTTCCTTCTCGAAAAACAGAAATACGCCCTTCGTTTCTATACAAAGGGCTGGGGCGAGACAAAATTTAACAACATGTTAACTGAGTCAATTGGAGAAGCTTTCGCTGTTGAGCATGAGGTATACTACTGTAAAGCATTGCGAAAGAGATACACACTGATCCTCGAGTATCTTGAGTCGATTAATCACCTCAGGGTTATGCATGAATTGCAGGCTGTTTACGGGGATAGAATTAATGTTCTAAAGCAACAGACGGGCAATTTATCGTTTGATGTCGGTGAATATATCAGAGCCGAGAGTAAGTATACTGAACTTCAGCTGGATCTTGTGAAAATTGAAAATAAACTTACCGGGCTAATCCACAAGATTCATTTGATATCGGATTCAGATGCAAAAATATCTTTTACTGTTGATAAACTGATCGAGGTTGAAGAGATTGTGAGCACATTGAGTAACCTCAAAATTATATCCGACCCTGAAAATATATATCTCAGAGACAGGAAAAATAAAATTGAGCGAGCGAGAATCAAATATGATATTGAAAAATCCCAGGATCGAGACTACTTGAGTTATGTTCAACTCGAGTACGATAGAGACAATTACACAAAACCAAACCGGGCTTTTTCGATAGATTTTGGAATAAAGTTGCCATTTATTAGATCAGATCAGGAAGACATTAACCGAAGGAAGGTGAATTACATTGAAGAAAAGCTGAACTATGAAGATGAAATAAGAGATGCCACTGAGAGGAATAAATCTACGCTCCGTTCTCTTAATCGTTATATTGATCAGTACAACATTCTTGCAAATAAGAAGGCTAGTGGGGACGCACAGAATCCGCTCGATATGTACATGAAGATGGAGGGGATAAATCCTCTTAGTTTACTGGAAATTAGAGAGAGCATTATTCGAAATGACCTGCAGCGGAACCAGATATATTTCTCGATATTATACAATTACGTAGAACTTCTGGATCTATTGGGAAGCCTATCGGAAGAGCCCCTCAGAAACCATATCTCGAAGGCCAGGGAGAGAATAAATGAAAGGTGAGTCACAAAAGGGACTTCCACCTCTGATTGAAAGATTTGAAATGAAGTTTACAATTCCGTTTTCAATGATAAAACCAATTTCAGAATTTGCTTCAGTTTACTGCTCACTTGATAAATACTCCCAACGATCCGAAAATACCTATTATAAAGTTAATAATCTGTATTTTGACACCCCGGAATACCTGCTTTTAAGAATGAGGATGATGGGGGTTCAGAACCGGTTCAATTTGCGTGTCAGATCTTACGGGGATGATGTTGGGATGCCATACTTTCTTGAGATCAAACAAAAAACTGGTCAGATAGTTAGGAAGTATCGCGCGAAAGTAATTGATCCGAACTGGTTCAATGTCTATACTGAACCTGGATTTGAATCTACTGGGGAAAGTGAAGATCCACTCGAGGTAAGAAATCGAACGCTATTTGAACGATTGGTCTACTCCTATAACGCTTCGCCAAAAGTTCTCACACAATATATTAGAAAAGCCTGGGTGAGTGATGTTGATGATTATGGGCGGGTGACTTTTGACCGAGAGCTGATGTATAAACCGGAACGTGAATACAATCTGGTGCCTGATGATGATCTCATGCTAGCATGTGATCCAGAAACTGTGTTTGATCCGGATTGTTCAGTGGTCCTTGAGCTTAAGTGTTACTCTGCCTTTGTACCACTTTGGATGATTGATCTAATAAGATATTTTGACTTGCAACGAAGAAGTTTTTCAAAGTATATGACAGGTGTCAGAGAGGTTCTGGGGCTTGATGTTTATAGTTCGCCATCGACTGCATCAAATGTCCGATTTTAAGGGAGAGAAAAATGTTTGACTTTTTAAATCTATATACTGTCGCATCACTGCCAACCCTGCCTCTGATGATCTATACCGTGCTGGTTGCGTTTCTGCTCTCCTCACTGATTGGTGTAACTTATACCAAAACCTTCAGGGGGCTTTCCTACTCGCGTAATTATGTACAGGCGGTGATATTAGGTTCAATTGTTGCTGCCACAGTAATGCATGCTATTGGTGATAGTCTGGCACGTGGTCTTGGAATGATCGGTGCGTTAGCCATTATCCGGTTCAGGACAAGCTTCAAAGATTCACGCGACATCTTGTTTATGTTTTCATCACTTGCAGCCGGGATCGCTTGCGGAGTAGGTGCGTTCACTGTTGCTGTTGTCGGTACTGCGGGATTTGTCGGGACAGCCTTTCTACTTTTCTTTACCCCACTTGGCCAGACCAGTTATTACGATGGCATGCTCAGGTTTAATATGGGCAAAGACGACAAAAACTTGACGGAGCTTGAGAACACACTCCAGATGTACTGCAAGTCTTTTGCTTTAATAACTCTGCGCGAGATGAGTCAGGAGAATCGCCTCGACCATGCCTACCATGTGAAGTTGCGTAAGAAAAAGCGAAAGGAGGATTTGATTGGTGCTCTGTCGGAGAAAATCCCTTCTATTAAAGGACTAAGTCTGATGTTGCAGGAGACAACTGTCGAACTTTAGCACTAATTCTTCTGGAAACTGCGTTATGTTCAGGCTGTGAACATAACGCAGTTTCCTGTGTTTTTTTTTCACACGTTATGTACATATGATGCGTCCAACTTAATCATAGCTATGCTTTTTTATGAATGGCATGAAAAATGCATAATTAATAATTAGGTTACGCAAACAACACTTTTTTATCAAGAGGTAAACATGTTAACGAAAAAGATGATCTGGGGGGTAATGGTTTTCTCCCTGACAGCCATTCTGGGTATTACATCATCACAGGCAGAGCCCTTCGATGGATATACGCTTTTTAATCCAAATGGGTCGAGAACTACAACTTTGATGGATATGGACAATCAAGCCCAGCATACATGGAATCATGATCGAGGTGGCGGCTATGGGGTTTACCTTCTGGAAAACGGCAATCTTCTTCGACCAGCTTCAGTCAGCAATCCACGCCTACGCGGCGGTGCATATGCCGGTCTGATTCAAGAAAAGGATTGGGACGGGAATCTCGTTTGGGAATTTGAATATAGCTCAGCAACATATATCACCCATCATGATTTGGAACCTATGCCCAACGGAAATGTTCTGGCGATAGCTTGGGAGGTGAAAAGCTCGGCAGAGGGCACACAGGCAGGACGCAGTACTGTCGCGACTATCTGGCCCGATCATGTGATAGAAGTTGAACCTGATGGACGTGGAGGGGCTAATATTGTATGGGAATGGCACGCTTGGGATCACCTGATACAGGATTATGATAATCGGAGGGATAATTTTGGTGTTGTAGCTGACCATCCTGAACTTTTAAATGTCAACATGGCAGGCCGCGGTGGTGGTGGTGGACCCGGTGGTGGTGGAGATTGGCTGCATATTAATGGCATAAGCTATAACCCAACTCTGGATCAGATTGTAATCAGTTCACATTTTGCCGATGAAATCTACGTAATTGACCACAGTACTACAACCGAAGAAGCAGCTAGTCATGAAGGCGGAAATTCAGGCAAGGGTGGTGATATACTCTACAGGTGGGGATATCCGGGGAATTATGACGCCGAAGGTGAACATTACTTTGATGTTGTTCATTGTAGCTGGTGGATTCCCGAAGGTTATCCGGGTGCGGGAAACATCTTGGCATTTAATAACGGTGAAGGCGATAGGGCGTCTGAAATTGTTGAGATTGTACCTCCTCGTGATGACGATGGAAATTACATAATTGAAGCAGGTCAGGCATTTGGTCCAGAGCAGCCGGTCTGGTCCTACTCGGATGGGGGAAATTTCTACTCAAACCATTTAGGAGGCTGCCAGCGTTTACCAAATGGAAATACTTTGATCAGTGAATCAACGGAGCGTCATTTACTGGAAGTAAACCCGGATGGTGAGGTCGTATGGGAGTATACCGGTGGAAGTGAGATCGCAAGATCACTGCGTTATGCACAGGATTACCCAGGTCTATATAATGTTCACCCACTTGATCAGGGAGAACTTGTGATTAATGAATTTCTTGTTGAAAACACAGAAACCGAACTGGATCAGAATGATGAGTACGATTCCTGGATCGAACTATATAATAACAGCGATGATGACCTGTCGCTCCGAGGATTCTTTCTAAGTAATGATGCTGATAATCCGACGATGTGGACATTTCCTGACACCTCAATTGCAACCAACGATTATCTAATAGTTTGGGCAGACAATGATGTTGACCAGGATGGGATACATACTAATTTTGAACTCTTAGCAGAAGGTGGTGTCCTTCTTCTGAATGCTCCTGGTGTAACTTCACTGGATGAAGTTGTATTCAGCGAACAAGCGGAAGACATGAGTTATGGACGGTTTCCAAATGGAACAGGAGAATTTCAGCGAATGGAACCGAGTTTTGCCTCAGAGAACAAGGACGAAGTATCTGAGGTGAGTAATGATTCTGACGCTTCACCAGTTTCGTTTTCAATGCTAAAAAACTACCCCAATCCTTTTAATCCCTCGACGACGATCAGTTTCCATCTCAACGCTCGTGCAGATGTGAAATTATCGGTTTTCAGTAATAGTGGCACATTGATATCAACGCTTCTGAGTGGATCATTGCCAGCAGGAATGCATGAAACCGTTTGGAACGGCAAAGATTACAACGGGAATAAGGTTAGCTCCGGAGTTTACTTTTACACCTTAAACTCCGACAAAGTTAGTGAAACTAAAAAAGCACTGTTAATCAGATAACGACAAAAATAAGATGTGATGAAAGGATAAGAACGATGAAACAGCTCAAGATAACAACAATCCTGTTACTTTCGATAATGATTGTGATTATCGGTTGTGGAGATGATGGAGATTCACCAGCAGCACCAGATGAAAACAACGCACCTGTTATGGAAGGTGTTACTGCTGAAAACGATACTGTGTTTAGTGGTGATAGAACTACTCTTACATGTACAGCAAGCGATGAAGATGGCGATGATCTGACATATCTCTGGACTGCACCGGCAGGGACTTTTCCAGATCAAAACAGTAGTGAATCGGTGGTCTGGCAGGCTCCAGATAGCACAGGAGAATTCAGCATATCTGTTACTGTCAGTGATGGGAGTGCTTCAGTCAGTGGAGAAGTTATTCTGCATGTAATACCTATACCTGTCAACAGTGCACCCGAAATTCTTTCTGTTGTAGCAAACCCTGATACTGTTCTAACCGATGGAACTGTAACACTTACCTGTACCGCGAGTGATCCAGAAGGAGACCCCTTAACTTTCTCATGGACTGCGGTAGTTGGGGATTTTCCCGTTCAAAATACGGGTGAGACTGTAACATGGCGTGCGCCTGGTGTTTCAGGTGAGTATACAATTTCCGTGGATGTGAGTGACGGCATTGAAACCGTAAACGAAAGCGTTGGTGTTTTCGTCAGAGAATCAGAAACTCCTGCTCCCGAAGGGATGGTTCTGATACCCTTAGGGAATGTGAGTTTTCAGATGGGTTCGGAAAATGGATTTGCAGATGAGTTGCCGATTCATCAGGTGAGTTTTACATCCGATTTCTGGATGGATATTACGGAAGTAACTCAAGCAGATTACGACGAAGTTATGGGCAATGCATTTCCCGAATACTTCACACCATCGTGGCGTGAGACATACGGTGTTGGGGATAACTATCCAGCCTATGAGCTCGAATGGGGAGATGCAGCTCTATATTGCAATGCAAGAAGTAAGCGGGATGGACTCGATACAGTTTATACCTACTCATCAATAGATGGAACTCCGGGCGGTTTGTGCCAGTTGGTTGATGTTGTCACCGATTTTTCAGCAAATGGTTACAGGATGCCGACCGAGGCTGAATGGGAATTCGCATGCAGGGGAAATGCAGGAACTGATTTCTATTGGAACAGAGATTTTGATCCATATCCGGCGACTGAGGCGGATTCAATTGAAATTGGTGAATACACCGTCTGGAGTGGCAATTCCTGGTCATATGGGATTGATGACACTGAGCACTATGGTAATCATCCCGTTGCTTCAAAATCTCCAAATGGATATGGGTTATATGATATGTGTGGAAACATCAGTGAATGGATAAACGACTGGTATGAGGAATATTCTGCCGAATCTATCACTGATCCAAGAGGTGGAGAAAACACTTGGCATATGGCACGTGGAGGGAGCTGGGGCAATGACCCGATATATCTTCGATCAGCGAATCGTACATTTGATGCTCCTGGATATTTCTACGCATATGTGGGTTTCCGTACTGTGCGAATGGTGCCTTAAGGAGTGTTGACTTTGATGAAAATCAAATCTTCAGTTAGTAAAATGCCAATTTTACATTGGATAGTTCTGATCGGAATCGTTTTCTCAGGAACATCCTTCAGCCAGGAGATCGCGATCAATGAATTCCTGGCGCGCAACGATGCCGTGGCTTCGGATCAAGACAGTGAGTTTGACGACTGGATTGAGCTATACAATTATGGTTCCAGCACTATTTCACTAAACGGTTTATTTCTGAGCGATAACAGGGAGGACCTGAGTAAGTGGAGTTTCCCTGACACCAGCATTAATGCTGGCGGATTCATTATTGTCTGGGCTGATAATAACCCGGAGCAAATCGGCCTCCATGCAGAATTCAAGCTTTCCGGATCAGGAGAGGAAATTTACCTTTCCGACCCGGAAAGCAATATCATCGATGAAGTTACATATGGTGTACAGACCACAGATATTAGTATCGGTCGCATACCGAATGGAACGGGACAGTACCAGCCAATGGTACCAACATTTTCATCCTTTAACTCAAGTGAAGAACCGAGGCACGAAAATATTTCCGATACACTGTTCAATGCGGATGTAATTCATAGATATGAGCTGCGTTTTTACACCGACAATTGGCAGGATTCACTGGAATATAACTACGAAGCCCTTGATCAGGAATATATGCCGGCACAACTGATCTATAATGATTCTGTTATTCTCGACAGCATAGGAGTTCGCTACAAGGGAAACTCGTCATATATTCGGTCAGGAGCTACAGTCAAAAAACCATTTAAATTTAGGTTTGATAAGTATATCGAAGACCAGTTGTTGTTCGGCATTGAAAGATTAAACTTCAGTAACAGCGTCAGTGATCCAACCTTTATGCGGGAGATGATTGGCTATAATATTTCCAGCAAATTAATGCCTTCACCTCGTGCTGTTTACGCGAACATCTACGTGGAAGACGATTTAATTGGGTTATATGTTCAAGTTGAACAGGTGGATGAAATATTCTTGAATCGTTTTTTCACCAGTAATGGTTTCAATTTGTATAAAGCTTCCGATGATGGTGCTACGCTAAAATACTTTGGAGATGATCAATCTGCGTATGAGGCGGAGTACGAGTTAAAAGCAAATGAGGTTGAAAACGACTGGTCTGGTTTTATTGATCTGATAGACAAGTTGAACAATACTCCTGATGATCAATTTGTAGAGACGTTGAATGAATGCTTGAACATCTATAATGTCATTCGTCATCTCGCCTTCAATATGGTATTATCGAGTTTCGACAGCTATACAGGTTCAGGGCGCAATTTTTATTTTTATGACGACGAAGACAGTGGGAAGTTCAACCTTATCCCGTGGGACTTAAACGAAACATTCGGAACCTATACGAATAACTGGAATGTTACAACTGCGGATGCTGTTCTGTTATCAAATGCCAATGACAGACCCCTGTCTCGCAAAATTATGCAAAACGATTCACTCCGCATGGTGTATTTTGATGTGATTCGCGAGTTGATTGAAGGACCGGCATCTTACGATTCTATTGTGGCCCTGACGGAACAATATCTGCCTTTGATTGAGGGACATGTTATCGCTGACCAAAACAAACTGTACAGTGATGAGATGTTTTTTGAAAATATAAACGGGGATGTTCGGATAACCCTCGGTCAGGTTATTCCTGGATTGAAGTCTTTTTCTGTGGCGCGAAGCGAGAATTTACTCGGTCAGATTGCAGACTTTGATGTATATCCCGGTGATTGTGATAACAACGGTGTCGTGGATGCTTTCGATATACTGCCAATCGGACTGTATTTTCATTCCGAGGGACAAAAGCGTGGGGATGTTTCATTTGGATGGGAGCCGAAAGTAATAAACACATGGTATACGAGAGCAGCAACCTATGCTGATGCAAATGGTGATGGGATTGTGGATGAGATGGATGTAATTGGGATTGGTGTGAATTGGGGAAATTCATATGAAGGTGCAAGCACCACATTCGAGATAGATCCAATGAACCTAAAGATTATCAATCAACATAGGGATTCTTTCTCTGCTTTGTACAAATCTCTATCCGGCGATAATGAAGCTGTTGTTCAGATTAAAACCCTTCTTGAGAGCATTCTTGAAATCGAACGCTCAGTTCCGTTATCCTATGCACTCGAACAAAACTTCCCCAATCCTTTTAATCCAACTACAACAATCAGGTTTTCCCTTCCGGAAAGCCAGGTTGTAAATCTGACCGTGTACGATTTAATGGGTCAGGAAGTGATGTCACCAATTGAAAATGGATCATTTAACACCGGTCAACACGATTTCATTCTGGATGCTTCATCGCTTTCCAATGGTATTTATATATACCGTTTCCAATCCGCAAATTGGGGACAGTCTCGAAAAATGGTAATAGTTAAATGAGCTCAATTGTGAAATCAGCAATCTTTAGCATATTTCTTGTAGTAATATTATGGGGGTGCAGTTCATCGACCGATCCTATGAATGAAGCATCAGCCATAATGCAATTCACGCCAGACAATGTCGATGTCTCCGTAGGAAGTGAAACAATTGTTACATTAGAATTTTCAGAGCTGACTGTACCTGTCTTCGGATTAAGCCTTCAAATTGCGTATGACTCCACCTACGTTTCATTCTCAGATACATTGAACATCGAATCCGGTGATTTCCTGGGAAATGGAGCATTAACATTCACCCTGATTTCAGACACAACTATTTACCTGACAATCACAAGAATCCAGGGTCAGGAATCAGTTGGTGGAACAGGTGTTATATGCACCCTGCCATTCACTGGAAGAGCAGCGGGGAATAGCACAATTGAATTACCGGTTGGCTCTGTTCATCTGTTTGATTCTGCAGGTGATGAGATTGATGTCTCTGGATTGGAATCTGGACCCCTCGTTGTTACGGTTCGTTAGGTTGTCATCCTTAGTTAAGACGATTACACCAAATAAACAAAAGCCCCCCGAACCACGGGGGGCTTAAATTAGCATAACTGAAAGGGAGAATTGTACAGCTATACTGCGGAAAATCTTTTTTGTTGCAGTGCAGTGGTTCTGTGCTTTGTTCTTAAACTGATCTCAATCTTAAAAAATCTCTTCTCCGCGTTATTTAATCAAACTTATCGTCTGTGTTTGTATGTTGTAGTTTTGCTGAAGCCGGATTGAATAGCTCCCGGCAGGTAGATCTGCTGCCTCAACTATAATCTTATACTCACCTTGCCCCATATTGGTTCCGGGAATCAGATCTCTAAGCAGTTGTCCCGTCATATCGAACATTTGGAGGGATACTTCACCTTGAGTATCAAGCGAAAAAGAAATCGTCGATGTCGAATTAAATGGATTTGGGTAGATGGTGTTCAATCCGAATCCTTCAGGAGTTTGGAAGTCGCCAGACACACCCAACTCGGTGACCTCAAGACTGATTCCAATTGCTAATTCAGGAGTTACAGGATCATTTGAGTTGAAGATTAGGTCAGTATCATAATTACCAGAGGCTAATCCGGTGGTATCAATGCTCAATACAAGATTTGTTTCTACCCAAAAGTCGTTTTGACCTGCTGAAGGCTCAATTGATAACCATTCAGCGTCAGTGGTGGTTGACCATTCTAAAGGAGATCCACCTTCATTAGTTAGAGTCATCGGATATTCCCCGCCATCAAAGGACTCTATGATTAACGGATCAACTCCGATTGTCGGGGGTGTTATGTATATGGCATGTACGGGAACTCGAAGCAGGGCTTCGTCAGCATTGGAAAATATTAGAATTTGAGTATGTAACTCTCCCGGTACATCCGGAGTGTAAGTTACTGTGATCTCAGAGCTCTCACGAGGTTCAATATGGATTTCGTTCTCGAAATCGGTGACTAATGGAGAATCTGGATGGATACGGACGCTAGTAATTGTTAAAAGAACATTCCCAATGTTAGAAACCGTCAGTATTTCAGATCGAGGCTCTGGATCCTCAACAATACCAAAATCTAATTCCTCCGGGGTCACCTCTATGTGGAGGTATATAGTATTAATCATTATATTTAGAGCGACATCTGGATTATTCGGATCATTGGAAAGAAAATGCAGGGAAGCAGCGTAAATACCAGCAACTAAACCATCCAGATTCACAGTGACCATTACCTGTGCTTCGTCATCAGGTGCAATCTCACCTTCCTCTGGTTCCCATGAAATCCAAGGTCGTTCTGGTTCCTCCGGTTCCGCGAAAGTTTCAACTTCAGTGCGCCATAGCAGTGGTGATCCACCTGTGTTGCTGATGGTAACTGGAAGCTCACCACCTCCCTCAGCACCAACATTTTCAGGATCAATCGCAATTGCCGGTGGTTCCGGATCAGGATATTCGACAACAGCTCTTAATGTGAAATTATGTCCGACTTCGTAAGCATTAAGGATAAGCTCCCACATGTTATCGTCATCGCTCCAGAAACCACTACGGTTAGTTGCCTCTTCGCCATTATCCAGAAAAACTGCGAGTGTGTCTCTGATATTACCCTGAATGACATT
>JABGPL010000118.1 GCA_018644935.1 Calditrichota bacterium
CCAGTCCTGGTAGTTCACAGTCCTGACGACGAACTTATTTCTTTCAGATATGGGCAGCAACTTTTCGACTCTGCCAATGAACCTAAACATTTCCTTGAGATTAAGGGGACTCACAATGATGGGTTTTTGATGTCCGGGGAGAATTATGTTGATGGGATTAAGGGGTTTTTGGAAATTGCAGAATAATGTTAATCCGATGGGTCGTATAATGCGGCCATTCCTTTCAGATTTGAAAGCCATATTTCACCAAAGAAATGTAAATACCTTTGCTCACCGTTAATTAGTTTGACTAACAGTTAATAACTTGTTATCCTTATAGAAGTACTTGATTATTCTTTTTATGTATTGATAGATTTCTTGATTCCATACTCGCTGGGAGCAAACCCATGACTCGTTTTGCAGTTGTATTATTTTTCATCATTTTACTTTTCACACTGTCATCATGCGATGATGATCCTTCACCTTCTCAGTCAGATCCCAGAGAGGAGTATGATGCTCATGCAACAGTTGGGGCTCTCTACAATGCCATCAAGATGTACAGGCAAGACTACAGCCAAGATCCAATTTCCCCGGTTGAACTTGTGAGTAAAGGGTATATTGAGATTGATCCGGGTATGAAGGAGTATTGGTGGTTTTGGTTTATTGGGGCAAATCCTGTCAGGTATATTTGTGCTGAAACTACAGATCAATTTCCGGATGGAGCCGGACTTAGAATTGTTTTCGAAGTCCAAACCGGTAAGTTTTACAATTACTGGGACGAGGCAGATTTAAGAGATGATCTATTCACTGCAATAAGAAGTATCGAAGCTGCCGCAGGTGCCTACGCGAGTCGTCACAAGCGCCAAGCGGCAACCTTTGATGTGCTCAGAGTAAATGGTTGGATTTACGTAAGTTCTGAGTTAATGGAAGACTGGGAATTTATACCGGTACATGATCGAAACAGATTGGTCTCCGTTCATGCAGTAAAACTTGTTGATGAAGAGGGTGATGAGTTTAATCTGATTAATTACTATACTGATTCTAATGAATTTGAAGTCTTACTTATTGATGATCCTGATTCGAAAGAGATAATGCGGGCGATGCCGGAGATACTCGATGGTATATTTTACTATGAGGCAGAGAATTTTGAAAAACCAGGCAGTATTATCTTAGATCCTAATCATGAAATATGGGACAAGTATAGTATCGGAATATTTAAACTGCCGGGGAATTACCAAATCAGATTTCAACGACGCGGTGACAGGACTCAAAACCTTGATGAAATAGTTAGGTTTATCTTACCGTTTGGCAGATTTGCAGGCGGAGAATTTCCAATTACGGATCTGGGTGATATTATGGGCAGTTTTGCAGAAATCTACCGTTGTACGGAGGGAGGATTACATTTCTTCCTTGATGATATTCAGGGATTGATAGATGAGAGATACCTTGTTTACAGTGAGCGGGTTTTAAGCCGGTGGGAATTTTTCTTTTCACCAATGATGAGCGGATTTTCAGATAGATACCAATCTGACTGTGGAATAGGAGCAGTATCCAAACAGTTCAATGACGACTATGCGTTCCACCTGGCAAGTATGGATCTTTTTGTAGCAAATGGAAACCAAGGGGTATTTTCCACTGCAAAGGTGACAAATCCGGAAATACGACCGTTGGTGGACGCGACACTTGATGTGATGAATGGTGCAATTCAATATAACTCGGTTCATGAGGAAGATGCAGCTTCAGTGGAAGAGTTAATTGAAAAAGGCTATACTGAGATCGACTCTGTGGTGCATAGCGAATGGGGATTCTCCATAATTGGCAGCAATCCAATTGGGGGAATTGAGGCTATTTCCACAGAAGAGATGAATGGTGAAGCGGGACATGTATTTCGTCTAGTTCTTAAAAATGGCACGTTCGAAGGGTATGGAGTGGATAACGAGGAGTGAGATCGATTCAAGAGGACGCATTCTGTCGCTCTTTTGTACGCCAGAGATTAGAGGAATTCGACACAAGAAATATCCTTCATATTTGTTAGGCATTGATTTCTCTGTGCGCAAGATGTGAGAAATTGGTGACTTCTCTGGATACCTGCGTGCGCAGGTATGACAATCCTGAAGATCGGGAAGGTTAACTCCCTTTCAACTTCACTACCGTAACCCCATAATCCCCTTCCCCGTGTTCACCAAAGCGGAAGGACTCTACGCATTTGTGGGTTTTGAGGAATTTGCGGATTTCTGCGGATAGTATACCTTTACCTTTGCCGTGAATTATGCCTAATTCGGTTCTGGTAGTAGATGCACCGTCGCTCAGGTATCGGTCTGTCCGCTCTATCGCTTCCTGAACGTCCAGCCCTCGGAGGTCGAGCTCGAGAGGGACTTTGGGGACTGAGGCGAAAACACGAATTGGCTGCTTTTCCTCAGGGGGATCGGCATAGCTTAAGCGGTCGGTGTTAATCCACAGCTGGATTGAGCCGATTACCACACATGCCCGGTCATTGTTTGAGCTGAATGCAGATATTTCGCCTTTGGATCTTGAATCGTCAATGACTACAAAATCTCCGACTTCCAGCGGTTTGGTGATGAAACCCTCATTTGTGCGGACTTTTGGTTTCTGACGTCGGGGTTTAATCTTCATACTACTATCTTCACCCGACTTTTTGGGTGGTTCCTCCTTCTCAATCACCATCTCCGGGATTTTGAGATCCTTCATTGTCGCAATCTTTTTTAATCCATCCTGAGCGGCCTTTATCGATTCCTTGCTGGCATCATTCTCGCGGATTTCACGAACCAACTTTTCGACTTCTCGCCTTGATGCAGCAACAACAGCTTGAACCTCGTGGTTCATTCTTTTTTTGATCTGCTTCTCGCGGGTTTTGAGCCGATCCATTTTCTCTGTCCACGCTGCTTCCATGTGCGAGTAATCCTTTTCCCGTCTCTCCTGACCAACAACCATTTTTTCATATCGTTTGAGCTTTTCGGTCAAACTCTGAATCAGGTCGTCCAACTGTGTCTGTTCTGCTCCGAGGATTTCACGCGCCCGGTCTATTATTTGTTTGGGCAACCCCACCCGGCTTGCTATGTCAAGTGCGTAACTCGAACCAGGGAGATTGGGCTGGAAGCGATAAGTCGGCAGGAAAGTCCCATGGTCAAATGCCATTGAGCCGTTTGCGCAACTGTCCATTGTATGAGCAAACGCCTTTAGAACACCGTGGTGGGTGGTGACTATTGTCGGAATTTTTTTAGCAGCCAGTTGCTCCAGAGCTGCAATTGATAGCGAAGATCCCTCTTGCGGATCCGTTCCGGATCCGATTTCGTCCACCAAGACCAGTGAATTCTTCTTGGCAAACTCAAGGATTTCCTTTAGACGGGTCGTATGTGCGCTGAATGTGGATAGGTCGTCAGAGATGGACTGCTGATCACCGATGACTGCGTGAAAGTTTTCAAAAAGTGGGATTTCGGTTCCCGGTAGTGCCGGGACATGCAGACCGCATGCAGCCATAACGCAGATAAGTCCAGTACACTTGAGTGCGACACTTTTGCCACCGGCGTTTGGGCCGGATATTATAAGGCATGTGTGATCTTTTCCTAATTCGAGATCAAGTGGCACAACTTTTCGCTCATCCGCCAATACCAACAACGGATGCCGGGCTTTGAAAAGCTGGATATTACCACTCGGATTTATTATGGGAGGGTATGCATCAAGCATCTCTGCCAACTTGGCTTTTGCCCAAAGACAATCGAGGATTGTCATGACACCAAGGTTGATCTCGATTGCTCCAGCTTCAAGCGATATTTTTTCAGTCAGTTCACGCAGGATACGCCGGATTTCATCCCTTTCCGCGAGCTCAAATGCGCGAAATTCATTTCCGATATCAATCACAGAGGTCGGCTCGATGAAAATGGTTCCACCGGTCGAGGAACGATCGTGAACTATGCCCTTGACCTTGCGGAAATTATCGGCTTTAATAGGTAAAACATAACGTCCATCACGGATTGTGAAGCTCTCGCTCTGTAAAAATCCCTGTTTTGCGAGCCGTGCTGCGATGCCCGTAATCCGTTTTCTCATATCAATTTGCAAAGCTGCTATTGCACGTCTGATCCGACTGAGTTCTTTGGATGCACCATCGCGAATTGTGCCTTCAGGTGTGATGGACTTATCAATTTCATTCTCGATGTGCTTCAATGACAGCAGTGGTCTTGAAATTTTGAAAGTGAGCGTCATGTTTTTCTGCTCACGGTCGAGGGTTTTGCGGGTGGTGTGATGTACTCTCAGGTGATGCAGTACAGAAAGCATATCTGTTGCCTGTAATACACTCCCCATAATCTTAACGCGGTCCAAAATCTTCCGAATATCTGTCAGACCGCCGCTGCCAAAACCGCTACCCCGATCCATTAATCCCTTAATCTCGTTGATCCGTTTCAGCTCATCCCGAATCCAGAATATGTCATTACTCGGCTTGAGTTCATTAAGTCTTTCGCGAGCCGGATCCGTTTCTGCGAGATTGATAAGTTCGGACCGTAACTTTGGGAATTCAAGAGAATCAAGACTGCGCTTAAGTATTGCAGCAGTTCTCTCTTTTATTGGTATGTAGGGTTCTTTGGTTTCTTCAGAGGGGCTGTCGGAGGGCATTTTTTTAGGCTTTACTTTTTGTCTAAGCCTAATGCCTTAGAAATCTCATCCATGGGGAGTTGTTTTGAGAACCATGAAAGGTCAGCAGAGTCGCCAGCGTCTTTAGCACCATCGCGAGTTTTTTTCACGATGTCTTCCAAATATGCACGAGCTTCAGGTGTCAGATCTTTGAGTTTTTCCGTGACGTCTTGTGAACTTGTCTTTCCGCCAAGATCCTTGATTAATTTCAGAATCTCAACCTGAGCGTTTGCCGTCATTGCGCCTGTACTTGGTGCGATGTCTTTAATTTTCTCAGAAACCACCTTTTCAAAGTCTTTGTAATAGTCTTCTACAAGAGGTTTTGTGAATTTGACAATAGTTCTGGTAACGGGAGAGTCTTTCGCCCATTCGTCAACTTTTCCCTTAGCAGGAGAAACGAGTAATATGCTAAGAACGACAAACACAAGGACGGAACCTTTGATAATCCCAAGTGTCATACCGAGCATTCTGTCCATTAGTTTTAACGGACCTCGCATGATGATCTTACGGATAAAAAAGCCGATAAGGAAAAAGACTATATAGGTGACGGTGAGTATCAAAACCGCAGCTATCGGGGTTTTGAGGATCAGAGACCATCCATCGGGAGGCATACCAGCAGCTAAGGAAACGGCAAATTTCCCCGCCAGCAATACACCGACTATCATACCCAGAACTTGTGCAATTTCTCGCACTAAGCCCTGAAAATAGCCTATGATTGCCAAAACTGCAATAATTGAAAGAATGACTATGTCAACAACTGCCATTCCACTCCCTAAAGGATTAGTTTATTTCAGATTTGCCGATGACTTTCAGCCTGCTGCTGATAGTGAGAAGCAAACCTGTAGGTGGGCTTTATCGAGAACAACCGACTAAAGCCCTTGTAATAACTTAGTTACCGAACGTGCGAGCCAAACGGATCAGCTTTCTGATCTTTCGTCTTGCTGCAGCAGATTTACGTTTCTTGGCTTCGGATGGCTTCACGAAACGTTGATGCTTACGGATCTCAGCCATAAGTCCACATTTTTCACACGCTTTAGTAAAACGACGGAACGCTCTGTCGAACGGCTCTCCATCGCGCATTTTGATATACGGCATTGTCAGACACCTTAAAAAAGTAAAACGAACCTAGCATAATCCTCCCAATTTTAATCGAAATTAAATGTAACACGGGAGCAGATTAAGAAATCAGCTACGGAACCCTCCAATATAAGGACAAAAATTGGATTCGTCAAGAGAATTTCTTGGCGAGAGTTTGAAAACGGAAGGAAATGGGGAAACAGCATTCACCCCCCAAACTTCAATTCCCTAATATCCCCTTTCTCCATCTCAGGCAAAATCCTAACCCCACCAACTTCAAATTCACCCCGTGCCATTGCCAGCGACTTCAGAAGAGCTGTGGCAATATCTATGTAAGTCAATCCAGCAATTTCGAGCAGATCTTCCGGAGGTCCAGAAGTGAGGTAACGATTTTCTATGGAGACTGGAATCACCGGGACTCGCCAGTGGCTTGACGCAACGATACGAGCAACGATACTGCCTAAACCACCGTAGATTGAATGTTCCTCGGCTGTAACTATCGCTCCGGTTTCATCCGCTGCGGAGTGGATTGCTTCAACATCAATTGGCTTCAGGGTTGCCATGTTCAAGACTCGAGGGTAGATCCCATCTACTGCAAGTAGCTCCGCTGCGAGTATTGCCTGAGAGAGCATAATCCCGCATGCTATGATTGTCCCGTCAGAACCATCCACTACCTCAAGTGCTTTTCCGTGGATAAAGGGGCTTTCGTCTGTTGTTATTGTCGGAACTTTCTCACGTCCTAGCCTATAGTAGACAGGTCCTTCATACTCAGCTGCCCATGCAGTGACCTTTCTTGTTTCTATTTGATCCGCAGGGACAACAACGGTCATATTTACCAGCGAGAGCATATTGGACAGGTCCTCCATTGATTGGTGGGATGGACCGTCCTTTCCGACGGAGATACCTCCGTGAGCCGCTGCAATTTTTACATTGCATCGAGCATAATCAACAGTATTGCGACATTGATCCCATGCTCGCCCGGTCAGGAAAATCGCATAACTTGATAAGAATGGAATGAATCCCGTCTTAGAGAGCCCGGCGGCTGTTGCAATCATATTCTGTTCGGCTATTCCCATCTCTATGAATCGGTCAGGGTGGGCAGATCGGAAATAGCGGGTTAGGGTAGATTCAGCGAGATCAGCGTCCATAACGATAATTCTCTCGTTCGTAGAACCTAATTCCACTAACGTCTCTCCATAGGCATGGCGGGTGAGCTCGTTTTTCCACTGAGTACTCGGAAGTATATTCCTGTAATTAATACTCATGTCAACAGTCCTCGGCTAAGGTTTTTCGTGCTTCTTCATATGTCTCATCAAATCCAAGCTCTTTCAACATTCCGGAGCATTCCTCAGGTGTTGGTGGTCGACCATGCCAACCAGGAATATTCTCATATGTGGGACATCCCTTCATCATGGTTGTTTTGAAAAGGAGTACTGTGGGTTTGCCCGTTCGAATTTGAGCAAGTTCAAACGATTCGCAGATCGACTGCATGTGGTGACCATCAGCCTCTATGGTCTGCCATCCAAAAGACTTGAATTTGTCTACGAGAGGTTCAAGCCTCATTACATCTTCGACATATCCGTCAATCTGAGCATTGTTTGCGTCTACCATCAAAATCAAATTATCCAGTTTGTAATGAGACGCCGACATGACTGCCTCCCAAATACTCCCTTCCTGCAATTCTCCATCACCACAGCTACAATAAACTGTTAGCTCGTTTTTCCCAGCTAGCTTGCAACCCATAGCCATTCCCTGGGCGACAGATAAACCCTGTCCAAGGCTGCCGGTTGAAATTTCGATCCCTGGCAGCATCACAGAGCTCGGATGCCCCAAAAGACGGGAATTTGTTGCGCGGAATGTTAAAAGCTCCGCACGCGGGAAATAACCTCTGCCAGCCATCAGAGCGTACTGCAAAGCCGATGCATGGCCGTTAGATAAAACGAATCTGTCACGATCTTCCCAATTGGGCTTATGTGGCTTGATGTTAAGGTACTTGAAGAAAAGAGCAGTCATGTAATCCGCCATGGAAAGGGGACCTCCGGGGTGTCCGCTTTCAGCATTAGTGATGGTGAGCAAAACATCTCGTCGGATATATCTTGCCTTCTCACAAAGATCGCTTATAAGCTCCGTTGAAGGTGGTTGTATTGAAAAGTCTAAATTCATATTTTTTTGAAAATTAGCCAGAGGGAACAAATGTTGAGTCAAAAATATATGGTGGAATTTTGAAGTTGTCAAGGAGTAGACAATTACATAAAGAGAATGAGTGATGAAATAAGTTGCATTGATCAATGTAGGTTGTTATATTTGTATCGGTCAGATTGATATTTTTTTCACACATCTACACTAAGGTACTTGATTTGTTTCTCGTACCTTATTACATTAGCATTGACATTTCTATCTCCTGAGTGAGGCGAACGCGAAAAGAATGTCTGTCTCCACAGAGTGAGGGAGAAAGTATTTCGATAAAATTTGTAAAGTAAAATAAATACATGAACACAATAGGCGGAGAAAGAATTCTTCCACGTGCTATCTCTGAGGAGATGCGCGACAGTTATATGGATTACTCAATGTCTGTCATCGTCCAACGGGCGCTACCGGATGTACGAGACGGACTTAAGCCTGTCCATCGGAGAATTCTTTTTGGAATGAACGACCTTGGGCTTGCACCAAACAAGGCATTTTTAAAGTCAGCTCGTGTCGTTGGTGATGTGATGGGTAAATACCATCCCCACGGTGACAGTGCTATATATGATGCTCTTGTGAGAATGGCACAACCATTTGTTATGCGGCATCAGTTGGTCGACGGTCAGGGAAACTTCGGATCTATTGACGGAGATGGTGCTGCGGCAATGAGGTACACAGAATGCCGGATGCAAAAGGCTGCTGAAGAGTTGATGATGGACATCGACAAAAATACTGTCGATTTTATCCCTAACTATGACGAATCGCTCAGAGAACCTACAGTTCTGCCAGCTCGCATCCCCAATCTTCTTGCGAATGGATCAAGTGGTATTGCCGTTGGAATGGCGACAAATATACCGCCACATAATCTGCGTGAAGTTATCGATGCAGCGGTCGCTCTTATTGATAATCCCGAAATCCCGATTTTCGATGCGGACCGTGAGCAACCTCAATTGATGAACCATATGAAAGGTCCAGATTTTCCAACAGGTGGAATAATTTATGGATTGAATGGCATCTATGAGGCATTTACCACCGGTCGAGGCAAAGTTGTAATTCGAGCTCGAGCAGCATTTGAGACCCCAAAATCCGGCAGAGATCGAATTGTCATTCTGGAAATTCCATTTCAGGTTGATAAATCTCGACTTATTGAACGAATCGCCGATTCTATTAATGATAAGAAGATCGAGGGAATTGCTGACATTCGTGACGAATCCGACCGGGATGGAATGCGAATAGTGTTCGAGCTTAAGCGGGATGCCGTTCCTGAAGTGGTTCTTAACAATCTTTATAAGCACAGTCAACTCCAATCGACATTTGGAATTATTATGCTCGCGCTGGTTGATGGCGTTCCGAAGGTTCTGAATTTAAAGGAAATGTTGACTCACTTTATCAATTTCAGGCATGATGTAATTAAACGTCGGACTGAATTTGAACTTGGGAAAGCAAGAGATAAAGAGCACATCTTTGAAGGTCTCAAAATCGCAGTTGACAACCTCGAAGAGGTTATCGCAACGATCCGGGCTTCAGCGGATTCACCGACAGCTCGTGCTGCGTTGATGGAACGTTTCGCTTTGACTGAAATTCAAGCACGCGAAATACTCGATATGCGACTGGCAAGGCTCACCGGTCTTGAACGGCAGAAGATTATTGATGAATTGAGAGCTCTAAAAGAACTGATTGTTGAGCTCGAGGGAATTCTTGCCAGCCGTGAAATAAGAATGGGAATCGTCAAGGACGAGCTTCAGGAAGTTTGGGAAAAATACGGTGATGACAGACGAACAGAATTGATGGACGAAGAGGGCGAGTTTACCCTTGAAGACATGATTGCCGAAGAGGATATGGTCATTTCTGTCACCAGAGCCGGATATATAAAACGATACCCGGTTTCAGGCTACAAACGTCAGAAGCGCGGAGGTACAGGAAAGGCAGGTCACCATCCTAAAGAGGAGGATGTAATTCGGCACCTGTTTGTAGCTTCAACTCATGATTATCTGCTCTTCTTTACTAATCGAGGTCAATGCTATTGGCTCAAAGTCCATGAGATCCCCTCGCTTGGGAGAACTGCACGAGGCAAACCCATTGTAAACCTGATCGACATACGTCCCGAAGAACGAGTCGCTGCGATGGTTAAGGTGGACAATTTTGACGGTGAACGTTACATATTCTTCGCAACCCAACATGGAATGGTGAAGAAGACGAAACTTTCCGATTTCAGTCATCCCCGAAAAAACGGAATAATTGCGATCAAAATCGCTCCTGATGACTCTTTGATGAACGCTGATTTGACAGACGGTTCGAGTGATATAATTCTCGGATCTTCAATAGGTAAAGCGGTTCACTTCCAGGAGAAGGATGTCAGATCCATGGGTCGCACAGCTGCTGGGGTTAGAGGCATCAGATTGTCTTTTGATCAGGAAGTTGTTGGCATGGTGGTTATGCGGCGTGAGGGGACTCTGCTGGTTGTAACTGAAAAAGGTTATGGGAAACGATCCGACTTGCAGGAATATCGTTTAACAAAACGCGGGGCACAGGGTGTTATAGCCATGCGAACTTCACCCAAAACAGGTCCACTGATTGGTATTATGGAAGTCGTTGATTCCGATGACCTGTTTATCATGACTACCTCAGGAATGGTAATTCGACAAAATATCGGTTTTATCCGAACAATTGGAAGAGTGACTCAGGGCGTCAGGTTAATTAGGCTTAAGGAAGGAGATAAGATCAGCGATGTGGCTCCGGTTGTTGGAGAAGATCACGATAATGATGATTTAACCGGAATAGAATCAGAAGATACAAATCAAGCTGATTTATTCGATAACTGATTAAGAGAGGTCTCTAAAAGACAATGCCATCAAAAGAAAATAATGGGTTGGTGAATGATAGTATTCAATCCAGACTGAAGAACAATTCCTGGATTTCCGAATCTACTGTTCACCGACTTTCACAGTACTTCCGTACATTAGAACATTTACGGGAAATTGGTACAAAAACCGTTTCATCTGAGATGCTCGCAAAACACAACGGAGTTACGGCTGCCCAAGTGCGAAAAGACCTCTCATGTTTCGGTGCTTTTGGTCGTAGGGGATTAGGATACAACGTCCATGATCTGCGAATGAACATTAAGCGCATCATGGGACTCGATCGAACCTGGATTGTGGCTCTTGCTGGTGTTGGTAATATTGGAAGAGCACTGATAGATTATGACCAATTCCGGATGCAAGGCTTTAAAATCAATATCGCTTTTGACCGCGATCCTGCTAAAATAGGCAAAATCGTCCATGGGGTTGCTATTCGAGATGAAGCTAATCTGGAGCGGGATGTTCGAGACGAAAAGATTGATATTGCCGTGATTGCAGTCCCATCGTTCGCAGCCCAAAATGTCGTTGACAAGTGTGTTTCGGGTGGCGTTAAGGCTATTCTCAATTTCGCCCCTGTCAATTTAAAGGTTCCAGATGGGGTTTTCATCCGAAATGAGAATATGGCAATTGAGATAGAAGCACTTTCATTCGCGTTGACAAACCCAAATCTGGTCAGGTCTTCTTAGCAGTCCAATTAACCAGGTTTGCATATTATCTAGTTGTCAAAACGCTTTGTTAGGATAGAATATTCTCGCATCTGTTTCGAAATTATGCCCGGTATTATTTCAGCAAACAGAAATCATTTGTTGTACTTTTTTAATTTTCTCACTTCGCTCAAACACTATATGAACATAAGATTTTTTTTGATATTTTCCTTTCTGGTTATTGGTTTTGCCGGAATATTGTCAGCCGAAGAATTGACACTCCTCTATTGGGGGGATTTTCAATCCCAGAATAAACCTGTTGTTACCGAAAAGGATGGCAGAACTTTTGAATCCGGTGGCGCAGCTCTATTGTCCGGGATGATTAATCAGATAAACAGCCGAATAGACAGAGTAATATCATTTGATGTTGGGAACCACTTTCCCGGCAGTCCAATCTCAAGTATTACTAAAGGTGCTTCCCAGATTGAGATTCTTAACCGAATTGGAGTTGACATTTTTGTTCCAGGTTCTCACGAATTCGATTTTGGATGGAAGTCACTGCTTGATGTATCAAGAAAAGCGAAGTTTGATATTCTACTGGCTAACGTAATCAGTCAAGAAACCGGAGAATCCATATTTCCACCGTATAGAGTGATAAGTCGTGGAGGAATCGATATTGCTGTATTGGGTTTGATCGATTATGATTTTCAGCAAGTTGTGGTTCGTGATCGGGTTTTAGGCACAATACCTTTAGACCCCGTTGCTATAGTTTCTGATTTTGTTTCTACCTTTGCTGACAGCGTGGACATTCTTGTTGCCGCTACCAATCTTGGCTGGGAATCTGACAGCATACTTGCTGCCGGAATTAAGGGATTAGATCTAATTATCGGAGTGGGAAAAAAGGCCGAAATCATTCCCGCCCAAAAAGTAAATGGAACAATAATTACACAGGCCGGTCCGTACGGGCAAGCCTTGGGATACATGACACTCAATATTGACTTAAAAAGTAAATCATTAATTAGTTACGAAAATAAGTTGATTCAGCTTGTAGAAGGAGTTGCTGTTCCCAACCTGAGAATAGCTGAATATGTAAGTAAATTAGAAGATAAGTTTAGGAAGAAATATAAACGTCCCATCGGGAGATTGGAGACAGACTGGAATATCTCAAAGTACGAGCCCTCAAACCTCGCCCAGTGGGTTGCAGATGCACTTCATTCCTCACAACCCACAAATTTATCGGTTATTAATAATAGTGTAATCAAATCCGGAGTTAAGCGCGGCATCTTGACTGAATGGGATTTGTGGCAGGTTT
>JABGPL010000119.1 GCA_018644935.1 Calditrichota bacterium
ATTTGATTTCGAAGTTTTCATAGAAAAATCCTGAGATATACCCATCGTTATTTATCAATCGTTTCATTCTTTTCTCTATGTCGTACGCTTGTATCCATGTTGAATCAGATAAGCCTTCCCAGTGTTTTGTGCTCCAAAAATGAAAATCAAAAAAAAACACTTTTCCAACTATTTGACCATAGTTATACCTATCATCTAAAGTTGATTTTCCCCATCCCCAAGGTCCTGGCAGGGGTGAAAACAACGAGAGGTTGATTGAATATGGAGGTAACTCTCCTTCTTCAGCTAAGTTGCCACATGAATCCCATGATACTTGGTTGAGATCGTTGTAGAGGTCTCTCTTTATGTTGAAGTATTTATCAAATATTTCTTGGTTATCTAGAAACTCAGAACACTTAAGGTATTCCTGACGGATTTCCTCATAATCTAATGAGGATCTGGAGATTACCGAAATGATGGTAATTACTGCAAGTGAAATTATCAAAATGGTTAGGTTGTTATCTAATTTTCTTAGGTGTTCTTTGTAAGTACTTTGATCACTCTGGTTGTCGGAATCAGAAATGGTTGTATTGGCAGAATTATGTGGAGGATTCTGCCGAGTACTCTTATGGGGATTCTCCTTTATGAAATCCATTTAACTGTCTCCTAAAACATGTCACATCTATTCAACTCAGAATCAATGAATTTATTTCTTCCCTCTAATAGTTTTTTCTTATCTATAAGGATGTCCATTATTAATTTGAGAATAATGTCAAAAACATCGGGGACTATTTCATCTTTTTTAAGTGAGGAATCTCTTCTAAGCTTTGATAATAATTCATCATTTTTCATGCTGTCCGCTATTTCATTCCGGTCGTCTCGATTAACACTATTTTCAATTTTAATCAAAGAGTCCTTTATTTCCATATAGATTTTGATTTCATTGCTTAGTGATAAAATCTTTTTTGAATTTTCTTGATTATGATGAGCTTCTTCACCTTCCGAAACAATTTTTGTGAGAGCACTTTGTTTCGATTTCAATTGTCCTATCCGAAAATCAATATAGTTTCTTATCTGGAGAGTTGCTCTTTTGAAGTCACTTAGGTTTGTTAATTTCTCTCTATAGGAATTCAGTTTTCCGCCTTCAACCAAAATGTCCAAAAACTTTTTGTCTCTGACGTTATTAAAAATAGAAGGATTATATCTTCTCCCTTTATCAGGATGCGATGTCCCTATTTCATGCGATATTGAATCAATTAGTTCCTCAAGAGTTTCTAATTCTAATAAACTATTTTCCTTTTCCTTTTTTAGACTCTCAAGGCTCCGAGTAAGAGTTTCGTTCAATGCATGAGAGGTGTCTAATTCAGTTCTGATAATTTTGAGATTAGTATTGTCTACATTATTGTGACTGTCAAGTAGTCCTTTGTAGCTATCTAAAATTCCCTTATATAATTCTATCGCCATTTTATGATTTTCGGTTAAAACCTTTTGTAATTGTCCAAAGTATTTGATTGCATAAAACGCAGCAAATAATGAGAGTATAGCAATCACAAATTGTGGAAATTGTTTAACCATCTCTGGTATACCACTTATTACTTTATCCATTACATCATTTCCTGTTGAATTCGATTGTTCAGTTTGACATCAGAAAATCAAGTGAGTTTAATAATGTAAAATATAACAAAATCGTTAAACTTACGGAAACAAAAATATCAAAAAATGATAATATACTCCAAATCATAGCTAATCTTCGAAGTTTCCATTATCTGTTGATGGTATTCCTGAAAAATACTGGATTGTCTGAAAAACAATTGTATATAATCAAATATAATCAAGTAGAAAAGTGTCAACAATGGCCGAATTATTGAGAATATGTAATCATTTCCATCAATTTGTCAACAATACTGTTGTCAACAAATTTGTTGACAACACTGAGTCCATTGAGTTGTTTGTGATTTTCGGGGAAGTTGAGTCAACTTGGCACTTGTATCTTCTGGGTTCCCGCCTGCGCGGGAATGACAAGCCTTGGGCTATCACCAAAGCAATCCAAAAAGAGAAAACGAGGGCAAACGCCCTCGTTCCCATCCAACAAAAACACATCAAACCCTTCCTACTTCGTCCCGCTATCCACGACCGGATCATCCTGCCACATCGGTAAAATCTTTGCTACAAAATAGAGAATAATTAGCGGTAGTACCAGCAGTAAAATTCCCATGAACAATCCTTCCGTGCCGAGCATTTCTACTTTGTAGATTGTTAAGCCGCGTAGGCTTTTGGAGAATAACTGACCTCCTACTACTACATTCCAACGGGTGCTGAAAATTCCCATTTGGATCAGGACGGCTGCTATCAGGTAGCCTAACCTGCGAAACTCCACCGGCATGTCTTTTTTGATGTGGAGGATGCTCAGTGTTATCAACGGAATTATTGTACCAAGCAGCATCTGGACAATGATTAGACTGATGAACAACCGGTTTGTGATCATGTGGCCGAGGATCTCGATGGATTCTTCCGATTCATAGAGACGGTGGATAAAGTCGAGCATCTCAAGCGAGAAGTCGACCAGCAGCGCGTAGAGTAGGAAGGCTGCCAGCTTTTCAAGGCATTTCATGTCTATTGGTCGTGACTTGAAAAGTGATGTCAGTGTATACAGGATTAGCACTAATGCAATCCCGGACACAATTGCCGAAAACAGGAAAACCACAGGCATCAAAACACTGCTCCACCAGGGGTTCGCCTTAATGGCTCCGAATATAAACCCGACATAACCATGCAGCAGGAACGCTGATGGTATTCCGACAAGGGTGATAAAGTGAATTGCCTTATGATCGAAGATAATTGACTTTTTCGATGTATCCGTATCCCACAACGAGACGAATTTGTAAAATAGTTTCTTCAGCCCTTTCTTTGTTCGCCCTTTCTCGATCAGTACGATGCGATATTCCAGCCATATCTCAGCCAGCAATACCATCATCAGGTACCATGCGTATACGAAACCGAACATCGCCATCGCAGATTTCGGCTGAGGTGTCAGGAATATCTGCAGCGATCGCTCGGGATGCCCCAGATGCGCCAGCAGAGGCAGTGGTGCGACGATTAGGAAAGAAAGTGCTGTCAACATCGACAATCGATACGTCGGCAGGAGTGCCTTAACATTGAAGACCTTCACCAACGAGGCGAGGATGAATGCACCTGCGACGAGACCGGTTAGATAGGGATAAATTACAACGAGAAATCCCCAGTGTAACTCTGCTTCGTTGGGATAGATATATCCTGAAGCCAGACGCAGTATCTCAGGTAATTGTTCTATGCCTTCCATTATCTCACCTCCCCGTCCAGTCTAGCGTAAAATACCTGTGGATCTGTGTTCAGACCTCCTTTTAGCACCTGAATCTCATTCTGACGGAAGAATCTGGTCAACTGACTTGATCTCAATTTAGTGTCTCCGAAAATTCGCGCCTTTGTCGGGCATACTTCTACGCAGGCGGGAAGCAATCCTCGTGAGAGGCGGTGGTAACAAAATGTACACTTATCTGCGGTATGTGTTATCGGATTCATAAAGCGAGCTCCGTAAGGACATGCCTGTAAGCAGTAACTGCAACCAATGCAATAGTCCTTATCGACTAAAACGACACCTTCAGAAGTCGTAAAAGTTGCTCCAACCGGGCAAACCTGAACGCAAGGAGCGTTCTTGCAATGATTGCAGAGCTTGGGCACGAAGAAGCTCTTTAAAATTTTACTCTCCTGATGAGTATCAGTAAAACCCCTTGATCCACCAAAAGGGCTTTCTACGATAGTTTCACCGCTCAGGAGAAGAGTATATCGCTCAACCCAGGTTCGGTAATACATCGGATCTTTGGGGACGTTGTTTTCTTGTTCGCACGCATTTACACATTTTCCACAGCCGATACATGCCTTAACATTTATCCCCATGCCGTAGCTGCGAATTTCAGGTACGTATTCAGCCAATTTTTCCGTTGATCCCAGCACCTCGTGCATCTTCGATAAGGTCGGTAGAATACCTAAACCAACTCCACCCAGCAGACATCCTTTTATGAACTTCCTTCTATCAAATTCTCGCTTGATGTTACTCATCAGTTTGCCTCCGGATGGTGTGGGAAATGGCATTGCCAGCAGAGGTATCCTACCCCGTGTTCTGTCATGTCGACTTTCTTGGTGAAGGTCTCAGAGGTTGCCCCTTTCGCGTGGCATTTCCCGCATAAATCTCTGCTGCGAGGTTTATCCGGTCTGAATGCTCTCGGGTTAACCATATGCTCATCTTGAGTGGTATGACACTCATTGCACTCTATATTGCTATGCGCAGATAGAGCTTTTGTGCGAGTAATACCCCTGTGACATGCGATGCATCCGCCAATAACTGATGGAGGATCGGGTGCATGTGGGTCATGGCAGGAAATGCAGGGTTTAACCGGGTTGTGAGTAACCACATCGATTTGTGGGAATCCTGTAGCTTTTGCAGGGCTATAAGCATGGCAAATTGAACATTGATTTCGATCACGAGGTGCAGAGGGCAAAATAATTTCATCCTCTTCAAGGCTTTGAACGTGATCATTTGAAGGGCCATGGCAGGATTCGCAGTTGACACCCTGATGATATGATGCGTCCTTGGTCTCAGCGATGTCATCATGGCAATCGTTACACACTATGTGCCCTGCGTAATTGATTGGCAATGCAATTATTGTGTCAATTGCAGTAGCGCGGTAATGCCCATATTTCCCAAACCCTTCAGGAACCAGGAGGACCCGACTTACCACAAAAAGTACACAGATAATAACGACAAAGATTAAGAGCCTTTTAACTTGTCCAGGCATGTAAATTCCGTTATATATTAACATGTCAGCAGGTTAGCTACTCCCGCCTTATCTTGAAATTACAAATCTAAAAGAAATTTCAGCACGGAAATGATGAGAAAATTCGGTCGGATGCCATGTGGGCAATGGAGGTCTCTGGAGTGTATCCAGATACTTGTCGGGTCAAAAAACCAGGGCAATCGGTTGTGAGATCGGTAAAAGCTTCCTGAAACACATCGGATGTGTTTCACTGTGCTCGATATACTAACTAATCCCTAATAACGCAAAGTTAATAGAGAAAATCAAGATACAAGGTAGCTTTATTTTATTGTGTTGCTTGTTGGTATTTTCAAATGTAGGTATTGAAGTCGTTGGGCTCCGTAATTATAAGTAAAATCACTAAACACTGACACCATTTTTTTCTGGATTTTCAAAAAGTTAAAGTAAAAAAATTATATACTATTGAAGACAACTTATTACAATCCAGGAGTCTTGATAGTCACCGTCACCCAAAATGATCCCATCCCTTTCCCTCAAGTGCAATCCGCTCTTCCTCCTCTCCAATCAGCCAGAGGCCATTTTCTTTATCAGTGATCCTGCCAATTTCAGTAACCTTTACATCAACCCTCGCATTGAGCTCCCGAATGTCATCATCCGAAACATCAGAAGATGTGGTAAACAGTAACTCATAACCATCGCCACCATGTAATGCCATTTCATAAGGCAGCGAGCTGGTTAATGCTGCCAGATTGTTCAGGGCTGGATGGACGGGGAGTTTGGAAAGGTGAATTTCTGCTCCAACCTGACTCATGTCAGTGATGTGGCGCAGGTCGCCGGACAGTCCATCGCTCAGGTCAATCATTGATGTTGCGATTCCTGACCTGGCTAATTCTCTTCCTACAGATACCCTTGGGATGGGCTTGATGTATGACTCAACTAATGGAGCAAAATTATCAGGGTAAAGCAACCCAAATTTTTCGAGTACCTTGAAACCTCCAAAACCACCACCAAGTGACCCTGTCACAAATATTCTGTCACCCGGTTTCGAGCTGCTGCGAGTGATGGTCTGACCGAGTTGAGCTGTACCGATCATTGTGATATCAACGATTAACTTGTCACTTCCTCCACTCAGGTTACCCCCGACAATGTGAGCATCATGGGCTGACATTTGATCGCGCATACCCTTAATCAACTGGTCAAAAAATTCAACTGTAAGATGATCCGGCAAGCAGAGGGAGACTAATGCATATGCTGGATTTCCTCCCATCGCAGCGATATCACTGAGGTTTACGGAAATGACCCGTTTGCCAAGTGAGTAAGGTCTAATCCACTCAAGCTTGAAATGGCGGTTTTCAACTTGCATATCAGTTGTCAGAAGTTGAACTATGTCCATATCAGGGAGGACAACAGCTGTGTCATCTCCAGGACCGATTAATATGTCTGAAGGTAGTTCTTTAGGGAGAATCGACTCGATTCTGGCTATGAGGTCGAATTCTCCAATGTCGGATACTTTTTTCATTGTTTATCTCTGTATTGTTTGGGTTCCCCACTCGGACCAGAATGACGCGCAGTAGCTCAAGCGTCCCTGCTTGAGTTTAAAAGTCCTCGTGAGTTATACGCAGGCAGGGACGCCTACGCTACCTCATCTTTTTTAAAAACCGTTTCACCTCACGCGGTGACCTGAGAATATGAACAGTCAGGTGCTTCGAATTGTTTTCTATTGCCCTGACAACCCTGAGCCGGTGATTAGAAGGATACTTCCAGATCCACCTTGCCATTTCCCAGTCAAGTTTTTCAGGGCATTCAGGTGCTAAATCGGGACGGCTCTGGCCATAATGAGTAATCACCCGCTTCATCCATCTTAGAAGGCAAACCCGGCGCGAGAAATCGAGAAAAATAATGGTATCTGAAAATTTTAAGCGTGCATCGAGGGTTCTGGCGTATGAACCATCTATTATCCAGGAGTCACCTTTTAGAAGATTTTCATGGATGACATCCCATTCGTCATTAGGAGTTTGAATCCAACCCGGATTCCAGTAGAACTTATCGAGATGTATCACTTCAATTCCGAGAAGTCTCTCCAATTCAAGGGCAAGAGTCGATTTCCCTGCTCCACCGCATCCTGTAATGGAGATACGTTTCATTCTTCCATATCTTCATCAGGTGTGTACCATTCCGCGATTTCAATTTTTAATCCACGTTTCGCCAAACCCTGTAGATACTCATCAGGAGGAACCGACAATTCTTGTTTAATAACGCCGCGCTCTTCAATTTGTCCATCCAAAATCAAATTGAGCACAACAGCAGCTGAGAATCCAGTTGTTCGTGCCATTGCACTTAGTCCAGTCACTGGATCGTGGTAATCAAGCAGACGATATTCTATTTTGACTCTTTTACCATCCCGAACACCCAGAGCCCAGCTCACCAGCACAATAAGATCTTCCGACACCCATCCGGCTTTTTCGAGAACTGCACACATCATCTGACGGGGTGACACTGATTTGTCTTCCCCAAATGAGAGCTTTTCAGAATCGAACAGTCCGATATCCTGTAGCAGCTTAATATCGCTGAGATGTCCGGGATATCGCAGCGTCTTATAGTCGAGTGTTTTTACCTTTCCTGTGAACGTCTCAACCATTGTGGACGATCCGCCCGATGTGTGGAATGCCTCAAGATCACCAAATGGTTTCCCAACTTCAACACTTTCCCAGCCGGTCAGTGAGGGGACTTCACAGACTTTTCCATCCTCAATCAAACGTGCTGGTTCGACATATTCGTTTATCAATCCTTCAGCCGAAAAGCATAACCCATAGTTAAGCGGAGGTTCAGGATTCTTAGGCAAACCACCCACGCGAAAATGGAGCTCGTCAACTGTATCGAGTCTTTTAACCGCGTCACCAGCCAGAATACTGACCATGCCTGGAGCAAGTCCGCAATCGGGGACAACGGTTACTCCAGCTGCTTTGGCTCGTTCGCTCATTGCAAATTGCTGCTCGACAACGGTGTTGTTACCACCGAGATCTACCCAGTGTGTATGTGTTTCGATGGCAAGGGCGGTGTGATCTGTGTTGAGGTAGTATCCGGCAGAGCCGACTGCAGCGACTGCATTTTTAAACAATTCAACCATCAGGGCGCAGTCATGTCCGTCACCAACTATACCATGCACCTTGCCATTGAACCCTGGATGGGCGAGGAACTTCTTCACAGCTCCTGCATCTTTGTCGAGAACTACTATATCGTATGAAGGTTGATGCAGTATCAGGTCGTAAGTAATAGCAGTTGCCATACTTCCGGCACCGATAATCAGGATGTATCTTTCCGGGAGATTTTGCATGTTTGTTGAGGTTTCTTTTTACGGACGAATTCCGGATTCATGTTCCAGATGAAAAATCAAAATACAACATTCCTGAGGAATTAACAAAGTTTGATTGTATAGAATTCGTGATTTGTAGGAATGACCCCGAGCTCAACTTATTTACTAAGGCAAGATAGAACAATTTAGTGGGTTGCTGCAAGTAACTTCTTCTCTTTACACTGGGATGAAGCTTTCGACAGGTGACATAAAAAATGTATATTATAATAGTTATAGCAGGACAAGTATTGATGAAGAGATAGATCATAGCGATAGCCACTTCAGACGTTTCACCGTGAGGGCTTGGTATGCGTATTTTCAGATTATTAAATATTTTATTCCTGGCAATGTTATCCATTGCGAACCTCTGTTCAGCTCAGGACGGGGAACACATCCTCCATGTCAAAGGGCTATACAGCTTCTGGAACAATCCTCAGCAGGTTGTTCTGCAGGAGGACTATGCCTACATTTCTACCTGCAGGTCGGGGCTACAGATCATTGATGTTTCTGATCTTGCGAATCCATTTGTCGCATGTCATTTCACGGAAATTGGTGCTTCAGACCTTGAGGTTGAAGACAGTTTAGTATTTACATACCAAAACCGAACGTTCAATATGGTCGACGTTTCAGATCCCATGGCACCTGAACTTCTATACAGAAGAACGGATAATTATGAATCAAATGGACAAATGTCCGCAGGAAATGGGTGGGTATTTTATTCGCTGGACGAATGGGATGGAGGGATGAGTTTTTACTATATGATGATGTTGGATGTTTCGAATCCAAGGAATGTGGGAGGTGGTATTTTAGAGCAAAGTGGTTACAGCGTTTGTCTATATAATACAGAACACTTATTATTTCAAGAATTCGGTCGCTGGTTGTATTTTCTCAGACTCGAAAGAGGACAACACCCAAGGGCAATAGCCAGATATGACTGGATTCGTCCTCGGGAGTTGTCTTGCGTAGATGACCGCCTCCTAGTATTAGGTAGGCAAAATTTCCAAATAATAGACATTTCCGATCCGGAAAATGCTGAGCTTGAATCCGAGCTTCAACTTGAGGATCGTTGGACTGTTCAGTTCGATAATGATCTGAACACATCAATCGTCGCAACAAGAGATTCGACCTTACACCTCATTGATATTAGAGACTTTGACAATCCCACTCTGATTAATTCTTTTGAATCCGAACACCCAATTGCTGATATTGCCATACAGGACTCGATCTGTGCGGCATTGACAGCAGATCGCGAGTTCCTGATCTATGATTGGGATGAAGAGGGTGTGGAACTATTGTCTTCACTGAATGGACGGGGTCAGGCTCTGGATGTTAAGATTGATGGTGAAAATGGATATTTATGTCTTGGTGAATCCGGATTCAGGAAAATGAACATCTCAAATCCTGAGAATCCAGAGCAAATATCTACCTGGGATATAAACGCCTTAAGATGTAAGATATATGATGATTTTGTCCTGGTTACGACACACGATACTCTATTCTTCAGAATCAACTTAGATGACCCGGATAGTCAACCTTTAGAATTGCCGATAGAGAACCGAATGTTTGATTTTGATTACGAAGACGGTCTTATCTATGTTGCTCTTGAAAATCCATATCGTTTGAGTATTTACAATTCTGAGAACATGGACAATCCGGTCGGGGAGTATCAGTTACCTGAACGTTCCTATCCTTTCAGCATTGAATATGAATCTGGAATTGTTTATCTCGGTGATATTGGTCGTTTCAGAATTATTGATGTTTCAGACCCGGAGAATCCTCATCAGGTTACTGAAGTTCGTGCAAGGTCAAGTGTGCCCGACTTCTATATCGAGGGTGAATACCTTTATGTTGCTGATTCTCAGATATTACGAAGCGATGAGTATTTCCCTTCGGTTTGGAAATACAGCTTGGAGGACCCAGTCAATCCTCGTTTTGAAGGCTGTTATATAATGGAAGGTTGTGATGTAATCAGCGAAATACAGGTACATGATGATTTCCTTTATATAATGGGGAGGTCGTATAATTCGACCCAAAGGTTAGAGATTGTGAGTATTGCCAATCCGCGGCGGATGATGTTGCTTGGATGGTATTCAGATCAATTGGGTGGAGGACGGTTTGATATTACAGACGATTTTGTTTATGTAGCAAATGTCTGGAATTATGATATTCTCGATTGTAGCCAGAGTTTGAGGGTGGAATTGGATCAAAGCGAATCTATGGAAGATTTTGCTGTGTTCGAAGCCTATCCCAATCCTTTCAACTCATCAGTTAAGATCGAGTTTTCGCTGGCTTATGACCAATATGTTGGTGGAGCGATTCTGGATGTCAACGGAAGGCAGGTTGCAGACCTCGGTTATTCTGGCATAATGCAACACGGAAAAAACACCTTGACGTGGGATGCTGACGGATATCCATCGGGGATATACCTGATAAAGGTGAACCTTAACGGGGGCACAAAAGTTAACCAGATCGTGCTTCAGAAATAAGCTTTAACAGGAGAATATAATTATGAAAAAGATCCTTTTTATTGCAACAATACTTCTTATCTGGTTCCACGCTGATAATCTGCAAGCGCAGGATTATTTTGGGATTAATCCTGTCACTAGGCTTTACTCAAACTGGGGGCGTGAGTATAGTGGAACATCTTCAGGTGATACTTTATTCTTCGTTGTCCAAGAGGAACTTAGGACACCCTTAATACTTCATTTAGTTGACTGCCGGGATGCTGAAAATATCCACGAAATTGGCTGTTTTACCTTAGAAATCACAAATTACGTTTGCATGAAAGCACGGAGTAATATCCTGTTTATTGCTCATGGTGAAGGATTTGGAATATTAAGGATAGATCAAAATTTAAGAATTCAGAGATTGGCACATTTCAATTTTGATCAAGGCTGTACCGCCGTTGAACTGATGGAAGATTATGCTTTTGTGGGCGGAGGAGATGGTCGAATGACTATAATGAATATTACTGATCCATCTAATCCGGAAATCTCAGCAACATTAGATTTGGGATATATCCCGACTCAAATCAAAATTTCCGGTTCAACCGCATATGTCACAGGTGATAGGTTCACTATCATTAATCTGGAAAATCCAGAAAATCCCGAAGTAATCAGCACCACAAACCTCAGTGGATTGGACCTGGAGATAATAAATGAAACCGCCTGTATAGCGATCGGGGATGACGGAATACGCTTCTATGACATTTCAGATCCGGCAGATCCTTCTGAAACCGGACACATTATCAACAGCTCTTATCGTCTCGCGCAGTTAGATGGTTATTTGCTGTCCGGGCATCAGATCATTCGTGAACGGTTTGATGATGGACACGATTATGTAATATATGATGTGTCAAATTGCTGGTTGATAGATGTTTCAAATCCCTTTGTGCCAGTTCCTATTAATAGAGCCATGTGGTGTTATGGGAATTTATTTACAACGGTAAATGATATGATCGCACAATTCTATGGGAATCCAGGTTCTTGGTACTTATCATTTCATTCGATACATCAGAACGGAAGATTAGTGCCTGCGGGGAGATTAGACCCTCCTCCTCAACCTACACGATTCGTGACAGGAGACACAGATTTTCTATATATTGTTAATAGTGAGGATCTTGTAGTTAGTGATATCTCTTCTCCAGAGCAACCGCAAGAATTGTCAAGATTGGAATTGGGAAATGTAAAACTTTCGCGTCCCCAAAATGGCTCAATATTTTTTTACAATTCCGCAGATCGTATTTTCCGTTCAATTAATATCGAGAATCCACGCCTTCCCCAGTTTACGGATTTCAGCTTTGAACCGCCATTTGATATTCGATCATACAGCCTCCGTACTTACATGGACAACCTCATTATCACAACATGCAGAGGCGAACAATCCGGAATATTTATTGTTTCCACTGATCCAGATAATCCAGGAGAGACATTTTTCGAACTTGATTCACTATTTGAAAATCCGCCAGCAATCATTGATGAGTACATGTATGTGCCTGCGCTAGGTGATGGTGTAATTATTCTTGATATCTCCGATCTGATGCATCCGCGAGAGGTCGGGCGGTTGAATGTAGGGAGTGATGTCTGGAAGCTTGATGCTGAGGTCGATTTGTTGTGTGTATACTGTGGAAATGATAGTATCCAGGTTTTTAATATTGAGAATAGAGATGATCCACAATTTCTATCAAGCTTTGGCACACCACATTATCCACTGAGCTTTCAAATAAAAGACAGCTACCTATATTTTGACTCAGGATGGCAATTAAACATAGTTGATTTATCAAATCCTGAAAATCCTGAAATTGTTGGTCGCGGACAGACACATTATCAGGTCACTAGCTTTTTTATTAATCCACAGTACATTTACACATCAGAAGGGCATTCACTCGGAATCTACGAATGTTCAGAAGTAGTCGGAGTAAATCCG
>JABGPL010000012.1 GCA_018644935.1 Calditrichota bacterium
GTTAAGACAGTCAAAGGCTACCTGAAAAAGGGCTCTACCTTTGATGATGAATTCGTCGAGGAGGATTACTTAACAGATCCAATAGGGGAGTTTATCGAAAACAGGATATCAGATAGTTCTCAAAATAGCAAAAGAGGCTCTTTTAAGGCAGATTCAGGAGCCTTGAATAAAGACAAAGCGGTTTTTGCCAGGAAAGCTGTGGGGATTATGGAAGATTATGATGACTTAAGCGAAGAAGCCCAGAAGTTATGTAAGAAAATTTACAATTTCATTAAAGAGGTGAATTCTTAATAGTCAGTTTGCTCGATTAATCCGATACTCCTGGCAATAGGGAGTTCTCTGGATTCCCGCGTTCGCGGGAATGACGAGGCAGGGGAATTTTTACGCTGACTGGTTTCGTGGGCTCCTGAATCGCAAGGGTTGCAAGTTACGAAGCTAAATAACATATTCGACAATCGAGCTTCTCTGGATTCCTGCGTTCGCAGGAATGACGGGCAAGGGGATTTTGCAATAGGTAAAGGATTATCAGGACCAACCATTGTTGCCATATAAAAGAAACACTTAATAGATAAATAAATTCTTAACATGATCACATGAAACAAGCTTTTGTTTACATAATGGCGAACGAGAGAAATGGTACTATTTATATCGGCGTTACAAGTGACTTGCTGAAACGAGTCTTACAGCATAAACAAAACCTCTTTAAAGGCTTCACGAAAAAGTACCTGATTCATCAATTAGTTTATTATGAAGTTAGTGATAGCATAAATAGTGCTATCGTCCGGGAAAAACAGCTAAAGAAATGGAAACGCTTGTGGAAATTGAAGTTGATTGAAAGCGTAAATCCGGAATGGGAGGACTTGTATGAAAGAATATTATTATAAAATAAACTGAAAAGTTCTCCCCGTTGTCATTCCTGCGAACGCAGGGCAACTGCTTCGTATGCGAAGTGCATCCAGAGAAGTACCCGATATGAGCACTGTTCATATTTGTCAGCATGGTTGCCAAACTATAGCAAGAGGATAAGATGTTTTCCAAATCGAACTTCTCTGGGTTCCCGCGTGCGCGAGAATGACGGACGGAGATAACAAGAGGGTTAGATTTTTCCTAATCGAACTTCTCTGGATTCTTGCGTTCGCAGGAATGACGGGGTGGGGGGGATATTTTTAAATGGACTGGTTTTGTGGGTTACTGGATCACACGGGTTGCAGGCTACAACGCTGTTTAGGAGTGATGTGAAGTATCCTCACTTGACTTTTGAAACCCGATGTTTTACCTTGCAACAATAAGAGGTAATTGGCTAAAACACAAGGATTAGACATGCCCAACCTTAAGCACTGTTTGATATCTATTTCCATCTTTATTGGCTGTTTCACTCACATCTTAGGTTATGCGGAACCTCAAGTTGAGTTTATACGCTCTTATGGCGGAATCTCAGAGGATCACTTCATGGATATTTACGCCGTGTCCAATGGTGACTATGTGATGTGTGGATACAAAATTAATGGTCAGGGCTTATACGACTATTGGGTCATCAGAATTGACGATAATGGGAATGAAATATGGTCAAATTCATATAACATCACCTCGGCTTATTCATTAATTGAGACCGATGATGGCAACTTTCTTAGTGCTGGTTGTGATGCGGATGGTATTAAAGCCATAATGACTGACGGGAATGGAGAGTTAATTTGGTCAGGAAATTATGCCCGGGGCGTTTGTAAAGCAGTTATTGAACTAAAAAGCGGAGAATATCTACTCACTGGATATGTAACAATAGACGGCGGGAAGGGCTATCTCGCCATGATTGATGCAAATGGGAATCTGCTTTGGGAGCATATTTATGAACCGGAAGTAAGAGGTGAATTTAATGCCATGCGCGAAACAGTTGGAGGAGTTGTTCTTGCGGGAATGAATAATAATTACCATGAAGGTTGGCTTGTTAAGGTTAGCATCGAGAATGAAGGTGAAATCCTCTGGGAGCGGCGTTTTGACGATGATGGAATCATGGATTTTCGGTCTATTGCTTCAGTAGCAGATGGAGGTTTTGTACTGACCGGGTTACTTCAGGACAACCAAAGATTTGGTGCACCTCGCACCTTTTACATTATGAATGTTGATGACGAAGGTAATCAACAATGGTTGGATTTTCCACACAATGATCGCGATCATGAATGGGCGACTACTATTATTAGAGCGGGAAATACAGGCTACATCGCTGCTGGAAAACAGCGTCAGGGAAACGGAATGGATGTTGGATACGCGCCGGCGATTTATAGTACGACCTCAGAAGGGGTATTGAGATGGCACACTGTGTTTGATCTGGACTCATTGATAGATATTCCACGCTGTGTATTTAATTCTGTGGTCATTGGCGAGGATGGCTCGATTCTCGCTGCGGGTGATGTCTCATGGTCAAACGAGAATGGGACAGACGGAATAGTCGTCAAGCTTGAACCAGAACTTCTCGAACCAATAATTTTTCGATTTTCCCCGGAAGACACAGTATTTTCTGTTTTGCCTGGCGACACAGTGACGTTTATGGCGCGAGCACGTGATCAACAGGGTGACGAATTGTCTAATCTCTGGATTTCCAATGAGGATACTTTAGGTGCTGACACCGTTGAGACAATCATATTTGAGGAATTAGGTGAATATCTCGTTCAATGTCAGATATCGGATGGAGAATTCACCTCTGCTGTTCGCTGGCACGTTTCCGCGGAAGAATTTTACATCGACAGCTTCTCACCGGACAGCTTGTCATGGGCAGTGCGTCGACCACGAGAAGTTGACTTCAGCTTGAATGTACGGGCTATGGAGGGGATTGAGCCCCGTTATCGCTGGATAATGACCGACCGCAACCGACGGGAAAACGACCTTGGTGATGCGGCAGAGGTGACTTATGCATTCGATCTTAGCGGAACATATCGCCTCGAAGGTAGTGCATTTTACGAGGATGTTGAACAATCTGTTCACTGGCAGATTGTGGTCAATTCGGTGCTATATTGGTGGAACCCGCATGGAAGACAATTTGAAGTGAACCTTCATGATCAAATAGAGTTTAACGCCATTCCCTTCAACCCTGAATCGGATTCGCTCGACTTTTTGTGGTTGGTTGATGATGAAATCGAAGAGGAGGTGGAAGACGGGATCTTTTACTCTTTCGACACAGATGGCATACACACAGTAGCAGCTATCGTCCATGATGGAGCTGAGGTAGATACTGTCCTCTGGTCGGTCACTGTTGTTGATCCTAACAGCACAAATGACAATTCTGATGGCTTGTTGCCTACCGAAGTAACGCTTTATCCTGCTACTCCCAATCCGTTCAACAACACAGTTAAGCTGGAATTCAGTCTTCCCGTGCAAGGGTATGTCAGCCTTCAATTGTTCGATCTGACTGGTAGATTGGTGGAAACGCTGGTTGAAGAGCGGCTTGAAGCTGGTGGATTCAGCGCGGTTTGGAATGCGGATATGCAAGTGGCCGGTGTGTATTTCTATCGCCTAAACGCTGGACATTTTCAACAGACTAAGAAGCTTATTTTGGTTAAGTAAAGTTGTTCGCTTGTAATCCAGGAGAGTAATCTGTCTTCTGGGGGTTGAGGTTTTGATAAAGTGGCATATAGTTTGTAGCCCGGAGCCCATCTGTTTAGACGGACACAAGGATCACTGGTTACGATTCTGTCAAGTGGTAGTTCAATCCGTCATTCCTGCGAACGCAGGAATCCAGAGGAGTGCCCGATATGAGCACAGTTCGAATTTACGGGCATGGTTGCCTAGCCATAACGAGAGGATAAGATTTTAACCTAATCTAACTTCTCTGGGTTCCCGCGTGCGCGAGAATGACGGGCACTTAGCAGAAGAATCAAACAACTAATACATACACTTCCGCCCTTCATCTACAAACGCCCTCAAACACTCCGAATCCGCTTCAAAGAAATGGTCGGATGGGGACAGGATTAACCCTCCACCCTCGCCAGCTTCTTCAAAGCAACGCCGGACTTCTTGTCGTGTTTTCTCGGGGGAGCAGTCTTTCAGAAAATGGAACTGGTCAAAACCGCCGATTAAGCAGACTCGGTTGCCGATTCGTCTTTTTGTCTCAGCTAGATCTGTGTCACCACCCATTGATGGCGGAGTGAAGGTCTCCATCGCATCTGGGTTCATGTCAGCGATTATCTCGAGCAGGGGCATCATGCCGCCGCAGGTGTGATATACAATTCGCTGCTCTGCTTTGTGAGCTGCCTCAATAAGAAGTGAATCATACGGAGCAACGAAGTTGCCAAACATTGTTGGTGAGATAACTGTTGAGGATGCGCTGCCGCCGCCGAGTTCGACTAAATCGAACTTTGCACCTGCCATTGATTCGACGAACTTGAGTTTTCGATCATAGAGAATCTTCAGGAAAGCATGTACCCATTCCGGATCAGTAAATGTCTCCATAATCAGATTAGTGACACCGAATAGCACAGCAGCGTCCTGCCAGCAGCCGGGTTGTCCGTAGATGTCGAATCCCGGGACAGTTCCTCTCGTGATACCTCTGTTCCCAAATCCCTCTATGCACCTGTTCGATTCTGCAACGTCGCAAATTGAAACAAGTGCGTATTCAGCAATCAGATCAATATCACCCTTTTCCTTCAATAGTGGTTCTGCTACCCAATCCGTATGGGCGTTTCCCTGCAAGACCATTGTAAGGGTTTTGCGAGGGGTGGTGATGTTGTACCTGATGGTTTTATATTGATCGTTTGGGATATCTTCCTGCGTGATACGCCAGTTTTCCGGATTTCCATCAGTATTGTATTTGTAAGCTGAAACCCATTGAACCGGATCGAGTTTGAAGTAATCGAAGAACTGTTGATCCGATAGTTGTTCGACTCCTAACTCTTTGCGAAGGTTGTCCAGGTAAAACCCCATGAGGTGATGAGTTGTCACTGGCAGTCTATCGGGTGTGCGCCCTTCAATAGCTGCCAGCAAACGAGCTCTCGAGGTATGTTCATTCATAAGTGATCCCATACTCAAAGGTCAGTGTAAATAGTTTAACACCTGTTAAACTAACTAATCACAATTTAAAGTATTATTTGTATTATGTCAATTTGTAATGGGTAGTGCCTCATATAGAGAATAGTGAACGTTCTTATCCGCTTGTATGTAGAAAAAAGAAGGAATATCCTTTCTCCCCCCCCCGCGAAATGTAACTTGATCCCCATATCACTTGCTACCCTACTCCCTTTACCCCCCGAATACATTTGACTAACTTGTATTAATAAGGTATATTACAAGGTTATCTGTTAATTTGGGGAACTCTATTGCTTAAGGGATAGTTTTATCTTGAAAGCAAACTGGTGATTATGGGCAATTATTCAACTTTTATTTTACTGGCTCCCGGAATACTCGCGGCACTTACGGTTCATGAGTTTTCGCATGGCTGGATGGCTTACAAGCTCGGTGACAACACCGCACGAGACCACGGACGATTAACTCTGAATCCGCTGGCACATCTCGATCCTGTCGGGACGATTATGCTGTTTTTGTTCCATTTTGGCTGGGCAAAACCGGTGCCGGTAAATCCGTACAACTTCCGTGGTGATATTCGGGATATGCGTCGTGGAATGATCTGGGTTTCACTGGCTGGTCCGGGATCTAATGTTATCTTTGCAGCCGTGCTTGGCTTGCTGCTTCAACTTTTGTTAGCAACAAGTGCGATAAATTATTCTAACACCGTTTATTTAATGCTGACTTTTGGAGTGTTCATTAATTTAATGCTCGCTTTCTTCAACCTGCTTCCAATTCCACCTCTCGACGGATCGAAAATCGTTGAAGGTTTGTTGCCTGTAAAGTATCTGCCGAGTTGGCAGAAATTTGAACGTATGGGTTTCTTCGTATTGATAGGGATTATCCTCGTTAGCAGATTGCTCCATATCCCGATATTCGGAGTTACCGTATTACCGATTGCGGGTTTCTTCTATGGGATGTTCACAGGAGATGCCCCATTAATGTTGAGATAGAGAAATGAATCTATTTAAGCGCCTTGAACCAAGACGTTTCAATTATCAACCTCGCTATTCGAAGCCGGAGACAAAATCTCATCAGGTTCAATTTCGAAGTATCTCATCAGTGGATCATAGGAAAAACATGAAAAGACCTTTTCTTTATCTTGCAGTTATTGTAATGATTTTAGTCTACTTCGTGATGACCGGTCATTTTAAAAAAGCAGCTACCCCCTTCGATATAACCAGAGACGATGTTATTGGATTTAAGAAAGGCAGTCAACCAGATGATCAATCAGAGTAAAGACTTTTATGGTACATGAAGAATATAAATCGAAGGTAATGGTTCTGCCGCAAGCAGTTGCAAACAGGATTGCTGCTGGTGAAGTGGTGGAGCGTCCTGCTGCGGTTGTTAAGGAACTCATCGAAAACTCCATCGATGCCGGAGCTACGAAAATTACAGTCGCGATTCAAGATGCCGGCCGCACACTCATGCGCGTGATAGATGACGGTACGGGGATGAATGAGGCCGATTTAAAGACAGCACTCGGGCGACATGCTACCAGCAAACTGCAACGCTTTGAAGACTTGGAATCCCTTGACACATTTGGTTTTCGCGGGGAAGCTTTACCTGCTGTAGCTGGCGTTTCCCGCCTTGAAATTATTAGCAGGCTTCATAATTCGGAAGTTGGAACTCAGCTGAAAGTTTCAGGTGGTACCATCGACCGCTGCGAACCGGTCTCGACCTCACCAGGGACCTCAATCAGTGTCAGTGGTCTGTTTTACAATGTACCGGCCCGAAGAAAATTTTTAAAAAGCGATGCGACCGAGTTTAAGTGGATTGCCGTTGTGTTCCGCCAATTTGCACTATCTTTTCCCGGGATTGCGTTTGAATTGTATCGCGGAAAAAATAAGATTTACGACCTGCAAGCCGCCTCACCGATAAAGCGAATTGCCGAGATGTTCGGTGATGACATTGCTGAGGAGTTGATCGAAGTCAATCTGGAGCGTGACTGGATTAAGGTCACAGGATTTATCTCTCCTCCTTCTCTAACTCAACGTAACCGCGACTCTCAATACCTGTTTTTAAATCGAAGACCGATTACGAGCCCGACACTATATCACTCGATTTATGCCTCATGTGAACCATATTTTGTCTCTGGCGGGCACCCGTTATATATTTTATCCATCGAGACTTCACCGGAAAGATTCGACATAAATGTACATCCTGCAAAGAAACAGGTGAAATTTGCCGACGAAAGTGGAGTCCGGTCTGCCATCTGGTCAGCCGTGAGGAATGCGATCACGGGAGCGCGAACGCCTGAGGAATTGGCTCCTGAAAGACCCTTCGCTAAAGATTCCGGCTCACCTCAGGAAAATGAAGCTGGAAATGGGACGTTAGCTCCAATAAAAACTCCCGCACATCTAAAAGCATATACTCCGATTCCGCGTCAATACAATGCTCCTCGAGCACCAATATTGCCTTTCCCGGTTGCAGACAGGAGTGAAAAACCTCAGGAGGAATTAAGTTTTACCACCCCTCAGGATTCAATGCCCACGGCTGAATCACTCCGAAAAGGAATCGAGTTTGACTCTGAGTATGATCATGGCTCAAGTCAGCAGGAATCACCGAGGATCTGGCAGGCATTTGATACTTATCTGGTTTCACCTCTGAAAACTGGACTTGCGTTTATAGATCAGCATATCGCTCACGAGAGAATTTTGTATGAAAGAGCATTATCTGCTATGGACAAGGTCCCCTGGGACAGTCAGCAGATATTGTTTCCTGTTACAATTTCAGTTGCATCAGAAGATGTTGACCTGATACTTGAGGCAATACCGTTGTTCGAGGCGATGGGTTTTGCAATAGAACAATTCGGACCGGTTGATTTTCGGGTGTTGGCAGTGCCGGCAGGAGTCAGGATATCTGACGAGAGCGAAATGGTGCTGGGTATCTTTGATGAGTACTGCAAGGGCATTTCTGATGATAAAGATCCACGGAAATTACTTGCTGCATCGTTTGCATGTCATGCGGCGATTAAAGCAAATCAGCCTTTGAAACCACCAGAGATGCAAAGGTTGATAGAAGATTTGTTTCGGACTGAAGACCCGGAATTCTGCCCTCATGGGCGACCGATATATCATGTGCTGAGCCGCAAGGAAATCGACAAATGGTTCAAGAGATAACGAAATCTTGAAGCAGAGTACAGAATTAATCAATCTCCCGGTAATTGTTGGACCAACAGCGGTTGGGAAAACTGCCGTAGCAGTACGAATCGCTGAGATGTTTAACGGAGAAATTGTATCAGCTGATTCGCGTCAGGTGTATAGAGGAATAGAAATAGGTTCCGGCGCTCCTTCACAGGAAGAGCTGGAGAGAGTCCCACACCATCTTGTGGGAATGCTTGATCCGTCGGAAAGATTGTCTGCCGGTGAGTTCGCACTAATGGCAATGGATGTTATTAAAGACATACAAAAGCGCGGAAAGCTGCCTATTCTTGCTGGTGGATCAGGATTGTATGTACGAGCACTTGTTGATGGATTGTCACCGATACCACCCAGTAATGAGGATGTTCGGCAAGAAATCATGGCGGAGGTTTCAAAGCGTGGTATGCAGGAAATGATATCAGAGCTTGCAAAAATTGACCCAAAATATGCTGAGAAAATAGACAATAACAAGAAACGGCTTGTCAGAGCTGTCGAAGTCTGGCGAACGACTGGAAGAACTATTTCCGACTGGCACAGAGAACCTGATTATAATTCTCAATACAACCCGGTGATGTTTGGTCTGGCAAGACAACGTCAGGAACTGATCGATAGGATTGAGAGGCGAATTAATATCATGATTGATGCTGGATGGAAAGGTGAAGTTGAAAACCTTTCGGAACATTTCGGGGGATATGATAAAATCCCAGTGACAGTTACTGAGGGGTTGGGATATAGAGAGATCATCTCCTTTTTGAAAGGGGACATCACTCTCTTTGGTGCCAAAGAACAAATTCTCATATCAACCCGTCAGTTCGCCAAACGTCAAATGACTTGGTTCCGGGCAGATAAGAGGATAAAATGGCTTGAACTCTCAGGCGATGAAGCCGAAGATGGTTGGGTTAGTTGGTTACAGGAAGAGTTACAGATAATTGTAAATCAAGATTCGTTTTGAGGAATTGATTTGAATACATCGAAAGAAACAAGGAAACCAATCCTTAGCAACTGGAAATATCTCCTCGCGATTGTCGGAGTATGCGTAATAGTTTTATTCATCGTCTGGCGTTTCTTTAGCGGAGGTGTTGGTGATCTCCCGTCTGCGGTTGTGCAAAAAGGCGAGTTTATAATTGATCTCCGGGAAACAGGACGCCTTAGAGCTGAAAACTCGGAAACTGTTTCTGCTCCTCCGGTTCGGATCACGTTGCAAATCGTCACTCTTGTCGAAGAAGGGAATGTCGTTCAGAAAGGTGATGTCCTCGTAGCGTTTGATTCAACAGAAATCAGACAGCGAATAGATGACCTTGAAGCAGAGCTGTCAATAACCCGTGCTAATCAGAAACGCGATCTGGCATCTATGGATTCACAAATGGCAGGACTGCGCTCTTCAGTGAAAAATTCCGAAGCCAGCTATCGCCTATCAGAACTTCGACTTGAACAGATGGAGTTTGAAGCGGATGTTCGAATCGAGGAAGGCAAGCTGAATCTCCTGCAAGCAAAGCTGTCTTTAGATCAATCTCGTGATCAGGTTAATGCACAGGAACAAATCAACGCTGCTGATCTGGAATCACTGGAAATGAGGATTCATCAGGCTGAACTTGATCTCAAAAAAGCATATCGCGAAATGCGCAAACTTGTCGTCACAGCTCCCGCTCCGGGTCTTGTTGTCTATAAAGAGATGTGGCGTGGTGGTGAGATGGCGAAAGTAAAAATTGGGGACACGCCCTGGCGTGGGATGGCACTGATTGAACTGCCAGACCTATCTGTGATGATGATTGAAACAAGCGTCAGCGAGGTTGATGTCGCCAAGATTAAACTCGATTTACCGGTAATAGTAAAACTCGACGCTTATCCGGAACCCGAATTTCACGGCATAATTGTAGATATTGCGAATATGGCAAGCACAGATCCCGGACAAAATGACGCAAAAGTGTTTGATATCCTGATTAGGCTCGAAGAGTCAGGTCCACTTCTTAAGCCTGGAATGTCAGCGACGGCGAGGATAATAATCGACAGGATTCCTGATACTCAATGGGTGCCGATTGAATCGATCTTTTCGAATGACGGGAATACTGTTGTGTATGCCAAGAATGGTCGAAACTGGGAAAAAAATCTTGTGGACCTCGGACCTCGAAATGATAATTTTGTAATCGTTGAGGCTGGTATTGCTGCCGGAGAGCGGGTTGCACTGGTTGACCCTACAAAACAAATTGAATTCAAAAAGAAAGAGGAAGTTACAGAAAAGAATCAGTTAGCACCCGCCAAGAGCAATAATAAAACCAGATCCAAAGGACGTCGAACCTCGCGAAAGGGCCGTTAATATGGTCAGCAAGTTTATAAATACCGAGCTATTGCTTGGTGCAGTTGACGGATTGCGATCACATAAATTAAGATCAGGGTTGACTACACTCGGTGTTATTTTTGGAGTTGCTGCAGTGATCAGCATGTCATCTATCGGTGAAGGGGCTCGTCGGGAGGCTCTCCAACAAATAGAGCAGATGGGTGCATCAAATATAATAATTGATGATGCCAGACCGGAAGATGGCGAAGAAAGAAGAAATGCAATCCGCAGAAACCCCAAAGGTCTTATTCTTGCAGACGCTGAGGCGTTAAAAAGTGTGCTCGCAGATGTAGAACTTGTTGTACCTCAAAGATTTGGTCCAATGAAGGTTCGTGCTGGATCTCAGGAAGCACAACTGAATATCGTCTCATCAACACCCGATATATTTACACTTCAAAAAAACGAGTTGTCCGAAGGACGATTCTATTCCTGGCTTGATGAGGAGGATTTGCGAAAAATCTGTGTACTTGGTGGAGGTGCAAAACGTGAACTCTTTCCACTTGAATCTGCAATCGGAAAAGATATCCGGGTTGGCAAAGTACTGTTGACCGTTGTTGGAGTACTTGAGAGGCAATCAACGGGAGGGGAACTTGAGGGATTTACGATTCGCGACCGGAACACCGATGTTTACGTCCCGCTTTCGACATCCCTAATCCGATATCCACCTGAAGGGGATGAATCGGTATTGCACAGAATAGTTGTAAGTCTATCTGATGTCAGTGAAATGCGAGCATATGGCAGTGTTATTGAACGAGCCATTTTCAGACGGCATCATGAAATTAGTGATTTTGAAGTGATAATACCAGAAGAGCTTTTAAAACAGCACCAGCAGACCCAGAGGATTTTCAACATTGTTATGGGAACAATCGCTTCGATATCGCTGCTTGTCGGTGGTATCGGGATAATGAATATTATGCTGGCATCAGTTCTGGAACGAACACGGGAGATTGGGGTTAGACGGGCGTTGGGCGCACGTCAATCGGATATTGCCAGACAATTTCTCGCTGAAGCGACACTGCTTTCCCTTTCGGGAGGAGTAATTGGCGTTATCTTTGGAATTATTCTCGCACGGATTATTTCTATGTATGCAAATTGGGATACCGCAGTCTCTGTCTGGTCAATTCTCATAGCAGTTGGAGTATCTGTTGGAGTTGGAATAATTTTTGGATATTTACCAGCCAGGAGGGCTGCAAAATTAGATCCGATTACCGCATTGAGGTTTGAATGATTATTAAGTCTATCAATTCAAAGTCCGTTAAGAAATTGCTTCGATTAGCTCGTCACTACAGGCTTGTTTTTGGCTTAATACTATGTATTTATCTAATAGCAGCTCCGTCCTTGATGGCATCTGATACCCTGAAAATCACCCTTGAGGATGCACTGTTTCTCGGATTTCAGCAATCTCCAGCAATGCGAACAGCAAGGCTTGATTCACTTTCGGCTGAAGGAGAATGGAAAGCCAGTCGTGGTGGCCGTTTACCGCAACTTAAATTTTATCAGGATGCGCCGAGTTTACGGGAATCTGTTGATGAACAGTTTGTTTACGATCCTGAAACCGGCAGGGAGCAACTCGATTATGTTCCATCGGGTGATCTCAGGTGGCAAAGCCGTCTTGACCTGAATCAAGATCTCCCCTGGGGAGGGACATTGAGTCTATCAAGTCGCATATATAAACGTGACTGGTATTGGACGATATTTGAAAGCAAGGAAGAATATACGGAGTATTCACTGCTCCACCGGGTTATGTTTGACCAACCTTTGCTGGAAGGCAATCCCGTAAAGCGGGAATTTGAAATATCGAAAATCGATTATTCTACAGGCATGATCGATTATGAGATTAGCCTACGTGACTTAAAATACAATGTTACCCAAGCGTTTCTGGGGCTCGTTTCTGCTGAAGGTGCATTGGAAATAGCAGCTTTTGATCTTGAGCTTGGACAATCATCCGAGACATTAGCTGAGAGAAAGCTCGGCGCCGGTCTTATTCCAGAAGTCGAATTACTCCAGATCCAGGTAGACCTGGCACGTCGCAAGGGGAGCCACAAGCAGTCAGAAAATACTGTCGAATCTACACGCGAACAGTTGAAATTGATGCTCGGACTTGATCTCGACCAACCGATAAGAGTCGTCTTTGATGTCAACCAGATTCAGGATGTCAAAATTGAAGACCTTGATCTAAGCGGTGAACGTCTTGAGACAAAGAGGGGGCGACTCAATCTTGATAAGTCAAAAATGCAGACAAAAGCATCTGTGCTAAAAGAGCGAGTCAATGCGTATTTGCAGGCATATTACGAACTTGATTCCCGTCGGGATGAATTCGAGGATATCTCAACTACCGGAGACAAGAATTTTGGAGTGTCACTTCACCTGGAAATACCGATTTTCGGTTTTGGCACTACCAGTGGGAGGCTTCAAACAATTCGAGCAAGTCAAAAACGCAACGAGTTGCAGCAGAAAACTCGAGAAGCTGCAGCAATTTCCGATATCCGGGGAGCTCTTCGTAATGTCGAAACAGCTTCCGACAGGATAAAGATCTCCAATGCAGCTGTTGCGCTCTCAGTAAAAAGCCACGCGATTACCGAGGATAGATTCGAAAACGGAAATATAAACTCACGCGAACTACTTGACAGTCAGCTTGAGTTAACCAGAATGAAACGAGAAGCATTAAATGCTCAGATAGATTACGAACTTGCAGTAGCGTACCTGGTCAGGATAGCACCATAGTTGTAAACGATGATGGAAAGCAAAAAAGGATATTTATGAGTCCACTCAAGTCCACCAAAGCTGTTCTTTCTACCCTGCTGAAACAGCAGAAGATTAATCCGACCCTGTTCGCACGGATCGCTGATATTTACATGCAAATGGGTAAATCAAAATCCGCTGAGAAAATACTTAGGGAGGGGGTTAGCGATTTCCCAGACCACATTACAGGATGGATAGTAAAGGGTAATTATCATTTAACGCAAAATGAACGGGAAGACGCTCAGGATGCTTTCCTGAAAGCACTTGAACTCAATTTCGACATTCCATATTTGCACGACAGGTGCAGGGCCATTGCAAATGAAATTGGAGAACATCGTAGATGTTTTGAGCATACAGCCGAATTGATTCGCCTGGACTCAATGAATGGAGCACTGCAAAACTCCTATCAAATGGATTTGTTGAGGTACATTGCGCTCGAAAAGAAGGTTGTTTCTGAAGAAGATCTTCAAGAGATGACTATGTCTGATATAAGGCAGCTTTTATCAGACAAAGATCTGCTGCCCGACGAAATGCAAAGGCTGGGGAGGATGGAAGTTGCAGCCCTGTTTGACAGTGCTATTCCCGAAATCGACAAAAAAGAGTCTTTAAGTGAAACGGAGTTTGACGATTTCAGAATTGACACAACCGATTATCCAGAGGAAGTGTCCTCAGAGGCCGAGTCAACAGAGATTGAAGAAGATGACCTGTCATTTTCAATTAGTATCAATCCGGACGAGCATGTAACAGAAGAACAGAAGCCAGAGCCGTACCCAAATGAGAGGACTGGTGATTTCGATAAACTCGAAATATCTGAATCAGCTGACGAGAATCAAAATGAGCATCTCGGAAATGCAATTGATCTCGAAGAAAACGATTTTATGACAGAGGAAACAGACGAAGTTGAATCGATCTCCGAAGGGGAAATCCAGGACACTTCGGATGATTCAGACATTGGTGAACGGATGAAGATGTTTACCTCTGAAGACGCCAGAGATGACAGTTACAGTTCAAATTCTGAGGTTGAATTTGAGATTCCGAAACCACCTGTTGAAAAACGTGAGGAATCTCTCGAAAACGAATTGGACCTTGAAGACGACGATTTCTTTACACGGGAAATAGAGCCCGTTAAATCGATTAAAAAAGGGGACATCCCGAGCACATCGGATGATTTGGATATTAGTGAACAGTTTAAGAATATTTATGGGTCCAAAGAAAAACCAGATGGCAATCGAAGTGCAATTTCTGAGGTTGAATTCGATATTCCTGAGCCACCTGTTGAAAAACAGGCAGTAAATCTCGAGGAAACACAGAAACTCCATGATGGTGATGTACCGAACACTCCGGATGAGGATATTCGGGAGCGTTTATCCAAGATTGCAACTGAAGTTACCGGAGTATCGGAAAACCTCCCGCCCCCCAAACCTGCAGTTGGAAAGAAGAGAATTCCAACAGAAACTTTGGGCGAATTGTATGTAGCACAGAAAAAATGGGATGATGCAATCGGTGTTTACACTGCACTGCTAAATGACTATCCTACAAGTGAAAAATACAGAAACAGATTGCAGGCGATTTACAAGAGAATGTTATCTGAAGAGAGAAAATAACAAAACACACGAAGAGGAAAAATGCAACAGAGATTAGATGCATTAAGAAAAAAATTTCGCACTCTGGGAGTGTCAAATTTTATAATAACAAGATTTGAGAATTTCGCACAAGGCAGTCTCCGTTATCTGTGTGGCTATACAGGTTCTAATGGTGTTCTGCTCGTTACAAATCAGGATGCTTATTTCATCACAGATGGCAGATATATAAGTCAAGCTAAAGAACAGGTGAAAGGTGCAAAGGTCTTTATCTACTCAGGTGGAAAGAGCATTTCCGATGGATTCACAAGAGAACTCAAGGAAAACAAGGCGATCCGTTTTCGGGGCAGGATTGGTTTTGAAGCCCGTGGGACAAGTGCTGAGTTTTACAGAGCCATGCAAACTAAATTTCCTAATTCCGAACTGGTTGAAACCACCGATGTCATTGAGAAGATTGCCGAAATCAGGAATGATGACGAAATTCAGTTAATCCAAAAAGCCGTTGATATCACCGACCGGGTCTTTAAAGAAGTACTCGGTTTAATCAAGCCCGGCCAAAAAGAACAAGAACTCTCAGCAGACATTACATACCGGCACATCATGTATGGAGCAGAGAAAAATTCTTTTGATCCAATCGTTGCCAGCGGTCACAGGTCTGCACTTCCGCACGGAATCGCCTCGGATAAGGTCATTGAGAAAGGGGACTTTATCACATTTGACATTGGATGCTATTACAAAGGTTATGCATCGGATATGACCAGGACGGTTGTGCTTGGGAAAGCGACAGATAAACAGAAAGAAGTCTATGAAGTCGTTCAGAAAGCACAATTAAAAGCAGTTGAGGCAATTGCTCCGGGAGTAAAATGTGCTGACCTTGATAAAATTGCCCGTGACATAATCAAAGAAGCCGGGTATGGTGACAAATTTACCCATAGTCTTGGTCATGGTGTGGGGCATCTTGTACATGGACGCCCCGTGCTTAGTTGGGCTGCATTGGGAAAACTGAAACCTGGAATGGTTGTGACAGTGGAGCCTGGTGTTTATATTGAAGGTTTTGGCGGTGTTCGCATTGAGGATGATGTGCTGGTCACAGAGTCTGGATATCAGGTGCTTAATAATTCACCGCGAGATTTAATTGAAATCGATTGTTAGTCAATTCGTTTTTTGTTTGTGCAAACTTAATACAAAGAATTAAAATGAACAAAGTCATTAAAGGACGGGTATGGGTGCTGGGCGAGGACACCGATACAGATGTAATTTATCCGGGAAAATACCTGCCAATTCTCGACCCGGTTGAGATGGCAAAACATGCCCTTGAGGGTTATGATCCCGAGTTCCCCTCAAAGCTCAAAGAGGGAGATATCATAGTTGCCGGACCTGGATTCGGGATTGGATCCAGTCGGGAACAGGCTGCAACATGTTTAAAGGCGGCTGGACTCGCAGCCATTGTCGCGGGATCTTTTGCCCGAATATTTTTTCGGAATGCTGTAAATCAAGGGCTGCCGACTGTTCAAGCGGATATTTCAGATAAGTTAAAAGATGGCGATGAGATCTCAATCGATTTTGACAAATGTCTGATTTCTTTTCCGGGTGGTCAGGTGGAGTTTCCACCACTTGATGAGTCGGTTCAGAAAATTATCGAGGCAGGTGGTTTAATTCCTGCTGTCAGGAGCAAACTTGGGATAAAGGACTAAGTCGTATTTCTGAAAATGTACTAAAAATCGGATTAACCGGCCCCTTAGGGGCTGGAAAATCACAGGTCGCAAAATGCTGGCAAGACCTTGGTGCAGGCATTGTCGAAGGCGATGAGATGGGACGATTGGCTCTCGAGACAGACCCCGATTTGGTCTTGAAGCTTGCTGAACGTTTCGGTAGAGATATTCTTGACGAGAATGGCAGCATTATTCGCAGACAACTTGCAAATGCTGCGTTCTCAAGCAGAGAGGGAACGAAAGATCTAACAGATTTGACATTTCCTTCTCTATATCGAATAGCAAATGAGCATTTCGAGAAATTGCGCGATTCGCACGATATTATCATTTTCGATGCGGCTTTGATTTTTGAGTGGGGTGTAGAGAGAGACTTCAATCTAATTGTGGTCGTAACCGCACAAAGGGATCTTCTGCTCGAGCGAGTCATGGATCGTCTCAAGATTGAGAAAAAAGAAGCTTTTGAAAGGCTCTCGGGGCAGCTCCCCTCCCGGATTAAGGAACAACGTGCGGACAGGGTGATATACAATAATGGCAGCCTCGAGATGCTGAAGAAAAATGCGATCATTGTTTTGGATGAGCTGAAGCGGATTATTTAGTTTGTAAGGTTAATCCAGCACAAAAAAAAGACGCCTCGAAAGCGTCTTTTTGAAATTCTATATTAAAAGTAATCTGAGTATGATTACCTGAACATTGCCTTGATGCTGCCCCAGGTTTGCTGGATTCCTGAGGTGGTGAGTACAACGCGATCTGTTTCAGAAATTTGATGTAGACCAGAGGTCATCTTTACCGTTATCCTGTAATAATAGGTATGTACCTGATCTTTGAACAGGTCTCTGTCAATGTAACGGTATGCATGATCATTTCCAACGGGATCAATGCTCGCAATTGTGTAGAATCGCTGGTTATCAAAACTTCTCTGAATATCAAATGAAACAACGCCCGTTTCTACCCCTGATTTCCAATCAAGCACTGCCTGACCGTCAACCGCCGCTGCTTGAAAATCGGTGATTACACCGACGGCAGCTATCGCTGAAGTAACCAGAACAAATACGATCAATGTGGTTGTTAAGTTTTTCATGTCCAAAATCTAAAAACGGTAGTAACTATCCTTTGTGTAAATATAACAAAATGGTTACCTTCTGTCAAGAGAGTTTTTTCCAGGTTGAAATTAAATATGACTTGATGGTTGTAATTAACTCTCAAAAACCAAAAATTTTGAGAGTATCAAATCAAACAGAACCATATGATTCTGCGGACTATCGTGAGGGTTATTTGTACCGTTCGGGATGATCATCATCCCATTTTTCAAGCTGTTCAATCAAATCATCAGAACCTGTTTGGTTAAGCGCAGCAACGAATTCGGTAGTATTAATAAATCTGATTATGTGATCGTCACGGTGTAGTTCCATGGATGCCGGCTTATCATTGATCATGAGCTCAACTGCCCGAGACAGGTGTGTCCTTGCAGATTCTGTTTTCTGTTTGTTTGAGTAATATTGCCCTGCTGCCGCGTGATGCGCAGCCAGACGAATATTGCGGTACTTATCAAGGGATAGGTCGCGAATGAAATCACGACGACGATCCCACCCACGAATATAATCGAGCTCAAATTGTGCATTTTCAGCGATTAATTTCGCTTTTTCATAATAGGGCTGACCACCCAGAGGAGCAAAACGGTCACGTTCAAATCCTATGCAGATCCAAATATAGAATTCAACAAGGGTTGATAATGTGTTTTCAGTTTCACCAATTCGGGTTCTGAAATCGCTGGAGTACCTGAAATCCCATCGATTATCACGGAGTTGAACTCCGGAACGGCTGCCAACCATGATCCCTGCACCATACCTTCGATACGTTGCAGATCGAGAGTATTTCTCAAAGAACAGCTCTATCCGCAGGGGCAGCTCAATATTATTGTTTCCGCGCTCAACCCAAATGTGCGAATTGATTGCTTCCATAAGCTCTTTATCGAGTGACGCAAGGTATTCCTGCTCCTCTCTCGGGAGCTGTTCGGTGTGAAACCCAACATCCGCCTTAACAATTTGAGCGTCTAATACCTGACTGGAACTGATTAGGCAAAAGAGTATAACTAATAGCGGACCGACTTTTAGTAAACAGCTTTGTGTCTGTTTCGTTTTCAAACATATCTCCGAGCTTTGGCTGAGATCATCTTATTTTTCAATATTCGCAGTTACCCGACTAAGTTAAGATTTTACTATCGCCCTGTCAAGAGGAAAATCGTTCTGAAACATTTAATTTCATGTAGTCTTATGCAATTTATAGTCTATTTCTCTATGGTTTGCCCCTGTTTTGCCGCTTTTGAGGGCTTGACCATGTCGCCAGAGGAAATAATTTTCGATTCTGGAGGATTCAACTCGAACACCGATCAGTTTAGTGTAGAATTATCCAGAAGCTGGAAATTTGGACTTCCCGAACTCGCTGTAAATAGACTCCAAATAGAATACTTTGGTAAGCTACTCCCAATTCATACTGTTTGGCAATCAAGTGGTGATCAAGTATACAGGGAAAACCGAATTATCTTCGGCACAGGCATTAGTTACAAAAACTGCTGCTTATTGTACAAGGGGAGTATGTATAATCTAATTATCAGCAAATATGGGTCTGACACCTCTTTCGGTTCAGATTTCCATGTCAGTTGGGAACCCATTAGTAAATATCGTTTTTCTGCAGGAAGTGATGGTTTGATTGCGAAAAATTTCATCAACAGAAAAATCTGGGGAAAAGCCTTTTATAGAATCACAGATCAATGCGATATGTCAATTCTGATTGAGACTTTCCGGAGAGGTGAACCCAATTATGGACTTGGTTATCATTGGGACATGAACCCTACCTGTGGTTTTGAATTGTTTTTCTCAGAAAATCCACAGCTATATGGTCTAAACATCTTGCTGGCTTTGCCCTGTTTTTCTGTTATATCCGGGGTATCCCTTCAATCCCATCTTGGCTGGTCTCAGAAATTGGGAGCTTCATATTCGTGGTAAGGTTAACCAAAATATTTATGATGTCCATTAAATGCCTTTTCTTCTCGTTCTCGATTGGATATGGCATCAACCGGATTGAAAAGTCGACCGATTATGAATATTGGTATGGAGAAGAATGGATGGATTATGACGACCAGCTTGAAATTGGCTGGAAATATGAGATATGGCAATTATATCTGGATAATGCCAGAATCAGTGAGTTATCGACTTTGCCCGGCATGACCAAAACCAAGGCTTTTGAAATTCTATCAAACCGAAAAGATTCCACCACAACACAATTCCTAACTTCATCATCTGAATTTTACCGAAAAGTAACAAACCGTAACAAATGGAACTCTTTTACTGATGATTTTGAATTTCGAGCGCATGTTAAGGTTCTACCTCCAAAAGCAAGCGAGAGCTTTGAAACGGAGAGATTTGAGGGATCAGCACTTGGAATGACACAGAAGTATTTTGTCCGTAGTAATCAACTCAGTTTCGGAGGAAGTTTCGATAAAGATAGATATGAACCCGATTTTGACGATCTAACCAGGTACTGGGCTGCCTGGAATGGCAGTACAACAAATATCATCCTCGGTGACTTCCATGTAACAACCGGACATGGGCTTGGGTTGTGGACACAACCGACATTCTTTGACAGCTACGATGCACCCGGATCATACAGACGTAGTGGTCGAGGTATAATGCCCTCCACAGACAATATTGAAAACAGTGCACTGCGAGGAATCGGAGTATCACAGAAAATAGGGAGGTTCAGAGTAACTCTGTTTACATCAGAAACCAAGCTGGATGCGATTCTTGACGAATCGTTGAAACATGTAATCTCACTCTCAAGTTCGGGATTACACCGAACCCCGATAGAAAGGGAAAAGGAAGACATCATTCACGAAGTTTGCTTTGGCGGTTCTCTGAGCTGTGCACTGTCCCCTTCTCAGCTTAAAGAGCTGGTTGTTGAAATGAGCGGATATCATTCCAAATACTCACTTCCCTTTAATCCTGAACCAGAATCTCATCGCAGGTATTCAATGACAGGCAGATACTTCGGTGCTGGAAGTGCAAATTTTATATTTACAAGTCCTCAATATACAATTTTCGGTGAAGGAGCCCTTGACCGTGATTCCAACCTCGCCTGGTTATTCGGATTTGGAAATTCAAGTGGATCGTCAGGCAAATTTGATGCTGACTTCTTAGTTCAACACTACCCGGTGGAATTCTCAAACCCCCGGGCAATATCTCAATCAACAAGCGCTTCTCAATATGGCAAAACATCTTCTGCTCTTCTGGTAAGGGGAGTTCCATCTTCCGGATTTCTAAAGAACTGGCGAAGCCACATTGAAATAGAATTACTACCCTGGCGCAGCTTCAGTATACCTGTTGCACATTCCCGAAGTAAGGTTTCGTTTGAGACAACTTTTCGATCAGTCATTGATAGTAAAATTATTCTCCGCTTTCGACGTAAAACATTCGAGTCTGGAACTGGAGAAAATGGACATATCCTACCGGTTACTGATAATCGGTTACGAATCACCAATGACTTTTTACTCGAAAAGGATTATTTTAGGTATGTCAGCCTCTGGGTTGAAGGTGTTCGCCAACGGATTGAGTACCCTTCAAAAATGTACTCAGAAAGTCCAAATCAGTTTGGATGGATGACGGGGTTCAGGTTTTCTGTGCAAATTGGTGAAACATCCCGGGGTTTGGGGAGTATTAATTATTCTGGGAGTGTCACCGGTTTTAATACAGATTCAGGATCTGTAATATTGTACATCGGAGATGGGTATTTGCCGGATCGCATCAACTCTGCACAGCTATCCGGAAAAGGTATTCGGTGGGCATCATCTATATACTGGAGATGGAGTTCACGTAACTGGCTCACATTTAAAGCTGCTCGCACACATAAGACGGGAAATAATGCCAAATCGAACGATTTAGAAATGTACATTTCCTTGTCGTATTTATTCAGAAACCATAAATAGGGTTCTGATCAAACAAACTAATAAAAATGGTTTTTCAACAGCGCAATGTTTAAAAAACTTGTTCCGGGATTGGTTTTAGCAACACTTGGGTTTTATATAGTGGTCAGTGGTATCGGACAGAAAACTCTGTCGGGTAAAGAAAATGATAACTTTCCTGCACCTATATCAAACCAATCACCAGATGAAAATCTGGTTTTATTCACTTCATCTGAGTTGAATGCACCAGTACCGATTGTTGTAGACATTTCGAGTAAAGCCGAAATACAAGTAGAGCCTGAATTGGGGATTAACGCTGATTACAAGTTATTACTGCTTGATAAATTGACTGCGGACAAATGGTCTGAAGTTGAGCTCGCCACGCTGTTAACACTTCTTGCTGATCAAAGAACCCAATTCCTGCCAAGAGAATTAACCACAAACATTACCCACAAGGAAACAGCAAAACTCTATAAGCACAATTTAACTCAAGCATCACTCAAGATTTGTGAAGGATTCTGGAAGGATAACCGAACTCTTGTCCGAAAAGGTGCAGGTGATAATAAGGTTCCGCTGTCGATTATTGTGTCGATTATGTTCGTTGAAACCAAACTTGGCAGAGTTTTGGGAGATAAATTGGTTTTTAACGTGTTTTGGAGCCTTGCAGTAGCAGATCACCCGGATGTCATGAACGAGTTCTTGAACAAGAAAGATATTAATAACCCGGACTCTCGAAAACGGTTGAAAAAAAGATCTGCATGGGGACGCAAGGAATTGAGGGAACTTGTAGCACTTTCGATGGAGAAAAAATTAGATCCTCTGAGTTTGAAAGGTTCATGGGCCGGTGCATTTGGTCTGGCGCAGTTTCTACCTTCCAGTTACAGGCATTACAGCCGGGATGGTAATGGCGATGGAGTTATAGATCTTTTCACAATTGAAGATGCTACGGCTTCTATAGATAACTATTTAAGAAAAAATGGCTGGCGGCAGAATGGAACCCGTCAACAACATAAAAAGACCATTATGAGATACAACATTTCAAGCCATTACGCAGACTGCGTAATGACATTATCTGACAAGCTGAAAGCACGTATAAATGATTTGCAACATTAACTATTATTAGCTACTTTGTAAGGTTAGATCAAATTAGGGAGTTAAAGGATTAATCCTCAGGGAAAAGCGTGAAAAACATCTTCATGGTATTCATCACATTAATATGCATCTTTTTAATGGTGTCATCTGCGAATGCACAGACGGATTCTTCGGAACCTGCTGCTTATTATGCGGAGGAAGAGGAGTCTGAAAATGAACCTTCATCTGATGGTGAGATTATTTTTGAAGAAAAATTTCTCGACGACCGCAACAATTGGCCAAGTAGTTACACTCCAGCTGATTGGATGTTTATTCATGAAGATGGTGGTTATTACATCTTTAAGGAGACCGGATATTCTTGTCCGTTGATTGATCTTGGACTAACCTATAGACATGATTTCATCATTGAAGCTACCCTGAAGCAGCTGAGTGGTAGCGATTATTCATCCCTGGGAATCATCTGGGGCGGAGCAGATAGAGAAAATTATCATCTTTTTTCGATTACCAATAATCAATTGTACAATGTCAGAAAAATGACAGGGTCTTCAATTGATTATTTTATTGAATTTACGTCAACATCACTAGTGCGAGAGAGTGAAGTCAATATTCTCACCGTTGAAAAAGTCGGCAACACAATCAAATTTCACATTAATGAGACCTACATTAACCAAATTGAAGCCGAAGAATTTTTCGGCAGCAAAGTTGGTTTTTACATTGGTGGCGGTGCAGAAGTTATTATAAAGAATATTAAGGTTGTAACAATATCAGAACCGTACGTCGAATACTCATATGAGAGTGAAGAAGAGTCTGAGATGGGAGATGGGGATGATAGCTATTCCTGGTGGGAAGACGACGAAAGCCCACCTAAAGATGAACCCGCAGATGAACCTGAAGCGCCAGATGAAAACTACTGGGAGTGGGTGACGGAAGAAGAACCTGTAGAAACACGACAGGAAGAATCAGCCCCAACACAACGAAGTGTACAGGCATTCCCTCCTGACCTGATGATTGAAAACCTGAAATTCACCGAACCATCAGGAAACAGGGCTCTGGATGGAAACGAAACTGGACATATCCAGTTTGATCTCTTGAATCGGGGTCGTGGAACAGCATATGATATGGAGATAAAGGTTACCCCATTAAGCTCTGGCACGAACCTGAGTTATCAGACAACAACATTAGTATATGAATTGAGCAAGAAAAGCGAAAAGTCAATTTCAATACCAATTGACGCCGATTTTGATGTTCAATCCGACGAAAGGCAGTTCAGAATAGAGGTAATCGAGGTTAATGGTTTTGATGTTGACCCGGCAGTGATCGCATTTGAAACACTGGCATTCGCGCCACCAGAGCTTAGAATTGAGCAAATTGCCATTGATGATAATGAGGATAAAGATGGTGAAGGATACTCATACGGCAATGGTAATTCTATAATTGAACCTGGGGAATCAATTGAAGTAACGGCGTATGTTCAAAACTTCGGCGAAGGGAACGCAGAGAATGTATTGGCAGAGGTCATTATTAACACAGATGACCGCAACTTCTCATACCCTGATGCTGGAAAAGAGTTCCGATTGGGCAATATTGAGAGTGGTGATTACCAAAAAGTCGATTTCTACTTCTACACCAGCAGACGCTATGATGAAGACAATCTGCCCATATCCATCAAGCTAACAGAGGACAAGGGCAAGTTTGGTAAAACTCTCGATTTGGGTTTGAAACTTGGCAAACGAAGTCAGAATGTAATGGAGATTCAGGTTGCCAAAGTAGAAACGAAGAAGCGTAACACAGGGATGCGCGAGATTGAGGATGTTGTAAGACTCGCAGATGTTGATAAGAATATCCCAACGACTAATATGAACGGCAGGGATGTTCTCGCGGTTATTATCGGCATAGAAGATTACAAATATGCACCAGGTGTCGACTTTGCAACCCGTGATGCTCAGACTTTTTACCAATATGCAAAATCCGTTTTTGGAATTCCTGAAAGAAATATTTACTTCCGGGTCAATGATGGTGCAACCTCAGGCGAATTTAGAAAGATATTCTCAGATGATGGATGGATTACAAGAAGGTTGAAAGCTGATAAAACAGATGTGATGATCTACTATTCCGGGCACGGGGCTCCGGATGTCAAATCGGAACGCGGTTACCTCATCCCGTCAGATATTGATCCAAATTATGCAAACACCGGGCTCAGTTTGGATGATATGTACTCTTTTCTTTCAAAAATCAAAGCCAGATCAGTGTCTGTTTTTATTGATGCATGTTTCTCCGGTGAGAGCAGGTCAAAAGAAATGCTGATAAAGGGTGTCAGGCCTCTATCAATTCGAATTGAAAACCCGCTGTTGACAAATGACAATTCCATTGTTATGACAGCTTCAAACGGAAGTCAGTATAGCTCTGCATATCCTGAGAAAAACCACGGGCTATTTACCTACTTTCTTTTGAAAGGGTTAAAGGGAGAAGCTCGAGGTGGTGATAAGCAGCTCACTATTGATGAACTGTTTAAATATGTCCATCAAAACGTCAGCGAAACCGCGGGTTATTTAGATAAAGAACAAACGCCGGGAATCATTGGAAAGTCCGGCAACCGGGTTCTAGTTAAATTTTGATAGTGGATAAAACTCGAACATACCCGTGGATTTTAGCTACGTTACTGTTGTTTGGATTAATATATAATTCTCATGCAGAGGCGATACCTTTCGTATGGATGGATGAACCCGGAAGAGAAGATTCCGTCAATGTTCTTGAAGATACAAGCGGGATGTTTCTCGATATTGAGGATCTTGCACAACACCTGGATGTACCCCAGAAAGTTGGTAAAAACGAATTTCGACTGCTAATTGAATTGCCAAGTGAAAAACTGATCTTTGCATGCGGACTACCTTTCGTTCAGGTAAACGGGCAACTTCACCAGATGCCTTTTGCACTGAAACCGAAGGAATCAGGATTCTACGCACCGATTGAGTCTGTTATTGAACTAATCGCTGAGTACTATCCGGGAGATCTTCACTATGACCCAACCCGCAGGCGAGTTCTCGCATCTCATCCAACAACAGACATTTTGGGTGTGAGATATGTACATACCCCAGACAACCTATTAGCAATTATCACCGCTGGAAAGCAACTGCATTGTGAAAGTGATAAACTGACAGAGAGTGAAATTGTGTTGTTTTTTCCTGATGGATCAATTGATACTTCAGGTTTTAACCAAGTGATAAATCCTTCTGGTATAAGGGGGATATTTGCAGAGCAAACACGAAAAGGTGCTCAGATAACCCTGAACATTGATGAACGCCTGACATTTGAACAGTTTGAGATACTCAGTGACCCTCCGGTATATATTGTTACATTCAGGCAAGAATATGACATTGAGATGAATGTTGAAAACAATGTTATTAATAAACTCAAAGAAGAACAGAGTCAATGGGACTTTGATGTAGTGGTGATTGATCCTGGTCACGGGGGGAAAGATCCTGGAGCCGTTGGTGCGACGAAGTTGCTGGAAAAAACTGTTGTGCTGGATGTTGCGCTTATGCTGCGGGATTTCCTTGAAGACAAAGGCATACAGACAATCATGACAAGAGATAAAGACGTTTTTATCCCACTTGCTGAGCGCACGAAAATCGCCAATAGCAGCGGTGGAAAATTGTTTGTCAGTCTTCACTGTAACGCAACAGCAGGCAGGAGAGCTCGTGGGGTGGAAACCTTTTTCCTTTCTCCATCAAAGAACGAAACTGCAATGCGGGTGGCGATGAAAGAGAATGATGTAATTAAATATGAAGACGATCAGGACCAATATCAGGCTCTGAATGAAGAGACCTTCATTCTGCTTTCAATGACACAGGCAAATTTCATCCGGGAATCACAGGACCTTGCAGTAGTGGTTCAAGAAAAGGTCAGTGCAGGAACAAAATTGAAAAATCGTGGCGTTGATCAAGCTGAATTTTATGTGCTGTACGGAGCAAATATGCCTTCTGTATTGATTGAATTAGGTTTTATTTCGAACAAAACAGAGGAAAAAAAACTTAAAAGCAAAGATTTCCGAAAGGAAACAGCAGCTCAAATCTGTAACGCTGTGATGGCATTTCTGGAGAATTCGAGGGAAAACGGACTATAAGATTTCCTCATAACTACAAAAACAAAAGAAACAAAATAGATGCGAATACTGATAACAAATGACGACGGCTATAGTGCTCCAGGGATACGAGCAATCTATGAAGCCCTTGAAGGACTGGGTGAAAGATGGCTTGTTGCCCCTGCTGATCAACGCAGTGGGGTCAGCCATGCTTTCACAATCTGTAATCCTTTAAGAGTGGATACGATCGATTGGGTTGAGGGGAACCGGGGATATGCTGTCCATGGAATGCCTGTGGATGCTGTTAAACTCGCAATGAGATCTCTGATGCCATCCTTTCCCGACTTAGTGGTCTCAGGGATAAACAGTGGAGAAAACACCGGTGTGGACTTACTCTATAGTGGAACAGTTGCCGCTGCTATGGAAGGAGCTCTCTATGGCATCCCATCCATTGCCCTTTCTCTGACGACCCATGATCAAGAGAATAGTGACTTTTCCATAGCTCAGGAATTTGGGCGAAAAATGTGCGAGGAAGTCATAAGCCGTGGACTTCCACCGGGGGTTGTGATTAACGTTAACGTTCCCACACTCAGTCGCGAGAAAATCCTTGGGGTGAAGGTAACATCTCAAGCTGAATCTCGCTACGATGAAGAGGTGGAATTTCGTCCGGATGAAAACGGGGGGCAATCTTATTGGCTCAGCTATAAAAAAGTGCTCACGGGAACCGCTTCCGGAACAGACATTGAAGCTATTAGAAATGGCTACATTTCGGTCTCTCCAATTCAAGCTAAGTTCACGAACCATGATTTACTATCCATAATGAAAATGTGGAAACTAAAGAAGTAGCAATTTACCACACAGATAATTGGATTAAAAAGTAATAAGAACGTAAAAAGGATATACTAAGTTGAGTATTAATCAAGAGCAGGTCCTAATCCTCGACTATGGCTCACAGTACACCCAGCTCATTGCCCGACGTTGCCGGGAAGAGGGTGTGCTCAGCTATATTGAAAGATGGGATATTCCGCTTGCAGAAATAAAAAAACTGAAACCAATCGGGATAATTCTGTCCGGTGGTCCGAGCAGTGTTTACGATGGCAATACCCCGAGACGTATTGAAGACCTGTCTGAACTCGAAATTCCAATTCTTGGAATCTGCTATGGGATGCAGCTAATGACGCGGAGTTCCGGAGGCACCGTCGAAAGTTCTCCAAGGCGCGAATACGGGCGTGCCGTTGTTAATTTGAGGTCCGGATCAAGACTGCTGGCTGGATTAGAGCCGGAGGAACATGTCTGGATGAGCCATGGTGATCATGTAACCAGCATCCCTGACGGTTGGCTTCAAACCGCAGTTAGTGACTCGGGAGTGATCGCTGCGATTGAACACCCAACTAAAGATTATTTTGGCGTCCAATTCCATCCTGAAGTCAGTCACACCCTGTCCGGAGCAAAGATTATTCGCAATTTTCTTTACAATATATGTGACGCCGCAGGCGGGTGGAGTATGGGATCGTTCGCCAGGCAAACGATTGAGGAAATGCGGAAAAAAGTCGGTGAAGAGCGCGTCATATGTGCTTTTTCCGGAGGTGTGGATTCGGCTGTTGCTGCAACCCTTCTCCATAAAGCTATTGGCAATCAACTCAGGTGTGTGCTCGTTGATAACGGATTAATGCGTAAAAACGAGGCTGAGGATGTTAGAAAATTCTTCGGAAAACGTTTTGGTGAAAGTCTTATTGTTGTCGATGCATCAAAAGAGTTCCTCGAAGACCTGAAGGGGGTGGTTGATCCGGAGAAAAAAAGGAAAATTATCGGACATCGGTTCATAGACGTTTTTCTCGAGGAAGCAAAGAAATTCAAAGGTGCTAAGTATCTGCTGCAGGGGACTCTCTATCCGGATGTGATCGAATCTGCTCAATCGCACGGACCCGCTGCTGTGATTAAAACACACCACAATGTCGGAGGACTTCCGGCAAAACTTGGAATTGATTTGCTTGAACCGGTACGTGATTTATTCAAAGATGAAGTCCGACAGGTTGGTCGCGAGCTTGATCTCCCTGACCAGGTTGTCATGCGGCACCCATTTCCGGGACCAGGTCTGGCAGTTCGAATCGTCGGAGATATTACCGCCGAGAAGGTGAAAATACTTCAAGATGCAGATGCGATATTCATTGAAGAACTCCGTAATGCTGATTGGTATCACAAGGTTTCTCAGGCCCTCGCAGTTTTACTGCCGATATACTCTGTAGGCGTAATGGGAGATGCCAGAACATACGAACAGGTGGTCGCACTCAGGTCAGTGGATACACGTGATTTTATGACAGCTGATTTCTCGCCACTGCCTCACGGACTTCTTGCGAGAATTTCATCACGCATTACGGGTGAAGTCAGGGGTATTAATCGAGTGGTTTATGATGTAACATCCAAACCGCCAGGGACAGTTGAATGGGAGTAAAGACCAGTAGGATAAGCATTCTTGCTTGTCCTCTTGCATAAGCATAAGTCATTGTAAACACTGTAGATTAGATAAACCCCGAAGTGTCGGGATGGTCGGACAGGAATGTCCAACCTACTGGATTGGGATTGTCAGATACACAGAGAATGTCCTTCATTCCAAAACGGCAATACTTAACAAAAAAACAATTAATCGTAACCCACACAATGTTACATTAGCATAAAAAGTGAAACTAAACACATATTTACTAAGTCTTTTCCTATCTTTTACCTTTTGCTTTATTCTGGTTACAGATTCAGGAAGTGCCCCACGAGTAGATCAGGTGGACAATTCCTACAACTATATTAAGAACTCTTTTGAAAACGAGAAATGGCAAGAAGTTTTAGAAAAAGGTGAACGCTTCAGGCAGGATAATAAGCGTTCAAAATGGGAATCTTCAATCATTTTCCTTATGGCACAGTCCGCCCTTAAGCTGAGTGACATAAACCGAGCATTTATCGAAGCGGAAAGACTACGTCTGAAATTCCCCAACTCAGACTATAACGATGATGCGCGGTGGATTATGGCAGAAATCGCTTTGATGTCAGAGAACTGGGAGAAGGCTCAGAATCATCTGAGGTGGATTATTGGTTTCAGCAATGATCAGAGGCTTAAGAAGACGGCACAAATCCGACTTGAGGAGTTAAAAAATTTCCTCAGTCAACTTCAAAAGAGCAATGATGATTCTGGATCATTTGAGTCAAATCAGGCTCAAATTGCCCTGCTGTTGCCTTTTTCAACCTCATTAAAAGAAAAAGCTGAGGATTTCAGCCTCGGATTTCAGATTCGTTGGGAGGCAGATGGTGCCGGTAAATTCAAAGTTTATGACACAAAAGGTGATCCAGTCAGAGCAGTCAGGCTAGCCCGGCAACTCGCGATGGACAATACGGTTTCGGCTTTTGTGGGAGGTTTTGATCCACCGGAATCTGCTGCACTTGCAGCGGTTGCGGAAGCGGATGATATCCCATTCCTAACAACAGTGTGCGGAGTTGAAGGAGTAACGGCAATTGGCAGAAACGTATTTCAGGGACGAGTCGATTTCGGCAGCATGGGTAAAGCTCTAGCACAAAAAGCCGCAGGCATGTTTGATGGTGGTAGTTATGGAATACTTGTGCCACAGTCACAGGAAGGGGAACAAATCGCCACAGGTTTCAAGCTCGCTTTAGAGGAAGCTGGAGGTGAGATTTTAGCAGAAGAAGTTTATTATACCGATACTGAAGACTTGAAAAGCTACTTCCACAGGATCAGAGCAATAGGATTACGGAAAGCATACGATGATTCACTCAGGGCATTCTATGAAACCAACGGGTGGATTAGAACAGACACACTCTATGTTTATGATTCTCGGGATTCCGATGAAAGGAATTGGTCTTATGTTGAGATGGACTCGACATTTGAAATAGGATTTAAACTACCTGGTCACCTTTTTATGCCAGTTGATGCGGAACCAACAATTGATGGGTTGACCGATATTGATGAGCTGATTTCAGATTCATTCATACTCAGTCTCGTTTCGGATTCTCTCGATAATGCTCTATCTACGGATACCGTTTGGACACTTACGGATGAGTTCCTTGATTCACTTTGGATAAGTGAACATAAACGTATCAGAGAATGGATGATTGAGACAGAACAGGAAATTGATTCTCTTGAAATCCCACTATATGTTTTTGATGGTTTTTTGCTTGTAATTGAGCCGGATCAGATTGAAATGGTTGCACCTCAATTTGCTCGTGCCAATTTGAGAACCCAACTATTCGGCGGTGAATTCTGGGCAGACCACGAGGCTCTACAAAAGGTCAGGAGCTACGTTGATGGAATTATTTTCGCGGAGCCAATGGCCATTTCCGGGGGAGAGGATTATTACGACTTCGCAGCAACTGTTTCAGGAGACAGCAGCAAAATTGTAAGCCGGTATCATCTTGCAGGCGAGCGAGCAGCAAAAATGCTCGCATTTGCTTCCATGAATGCACAAACTCCTTCTGACTTGCGCCTCGCCCTTTCGCAGATACGCGATCTTGAAACTCTATCAGGCAAAGTTTCATTGCTGAAAGAAGAGAGGATTAACAGGTATCTCGGCTTGTTCAGGTTTTACAGAGGCAATTTTGAAGAGCTGCCAAAGTAAAAAGCTCTGGTTATCCAATCAGCATTCTTTTTTAGGGATTTGTTTTACATATCCAGAATAGAATTCTGCAATTCACACGGGAAAAACTTTGACTATTACACAAGGTGTAATAATGGGTATTGTGCAGGGACTTACAGAGTTTCTGCCCGTTTCATCGAGTGGCCACTTAGCTGCTGCACGACATTTACTCAACGTTGGTCTGGCTGAAGACGTTAGTTTTGAAGTCGCGGTGCATGTTGGGACTCTAGTTACAGTTCTAATTTTCTTTCGCGAGAGAATACTTCGGATTTTTAAAGAATCGATTTCTGGTGAAGGCGATGGTCGCAGGTGGCTTGGATATGTAGTATTAGGTACAATACCTGCCGGAGTTATCGGACTCTCTTTGGAAGATAAGATTGAGACACTTTTCAACAATATGACTCTGGTTGGGATAGCATGGCTTTTCACGGCAAGTTTTCTTTTTGTCAGTGAACGTTTCGCTAAAGAGAGCACTTCCGCTGGTAAAATGGGTTATGGTCGTGCGTTTTGGATAGGATGTGCTCAGGCATTGGCAATCATTCCAGGAGTGTCACGTTCAGGCTCGACAATCGCTGCGGGATTATTGGCGGGAGTGGATAAAAAAAGTGTTGTAGATTTTGTTTTTATACTCTCTCTGCCTGCGGTAGGGGGAGCTGCCTTGCTGACGGTTAAAGATTGGGCTGCCGGTGATCTATCATTTGGGTTAGCCCATCTTGCAGGAGGGGTAGCTGCAGGAATTTCCGGATATTTTGCCATCGTGTTGTTACTGAAAACTGTAAGTTCCGGAAAGTTGTCATGGTTTGCAGTTTACTGCACAATTGCTGGAATTCTCGCATTAATTCTCGGTTAACATTCTGCTTGGAAATGACATGAAAATAGTTCTTCGATCAGTATTAATTGTGATTTTTTTAGTCGGGATTTCATTTGCGTTCAGCAGGTCTGATATCGAACGGGCAAATATCCCGCCGATGTCTGGAATTGTTGAATTTGACAAAAACAATAAAGCTGGTTTTGCTGGTCCGGTTCGGGATCGAGTTGGCCCTAACGTTCTTGTTTCAGATGACGAGAACCACCGACATCAGAACGAAACATGTGTAGCAATAAATCCGGCGGACCCGAATCACATTCTTGGCGGTTGTAACGACTATCGTGACGGAAATGTCTCATGTGGCTGGTTTGTGTCATTTGATGGTGGGGAGAATTGGGAGAATGGCTTGGTTGATGGACTGGATGTTTTCAGCCGGTCTGGTGACCCAACCCTCGTTCTCAATAGCGAAGGTCATGCGTGGTATTGCGGAATACATTACAACAGAAACGACTATGTTGGCGGTATATTTGTCAGCCATTCAGAAGATGGAGGACTGAACTGGGATGAACCTGATTGGGTTATTACTCACGAAGGAGAAGATGATCCTCCGTTTGATGATAAACCCTATTTAGGCATTGATAATACCGGAAGCGAATTTGACGGGAACCTCTATGTGTCATGGACTCGCTACGGAACCGGTCAGATATATTTTTCCGTTTCTACCGACGGCGGTGAGAATTGGGCGGAGCCATTACGATTGTGGGCAAACCGGGGGCAGGGTTCCCTACCCATCGTTGGTCCTGATGGCGAACTGTATGTTGTCTGGAAAGATTATACATGGGATCGGGTTGTCGGAAAGAAATCACTTGACGGCGGGGAGTCATTTGGTGATGTTTTTGTAGTGGCAGAAACGGTACAGTTGCCTAATGAGCTTCCACCATCAGAATTCCGCACAAATAGCTTGCCAACTGGATGTGTTGACATCTCAGGTGGTGAAAACAACGGACGCATCTACGTTGCATGGGCAGATGAACGCTCTGGGGATGCTGATATATTAATGTGTATAAGTGATGATGGCTCAGAAAATTGGTCGGAACCCATCCGATTGAACGATGATGAGATTGAAAATGGTATTGATCAGTTTTTCCCCTGGATGTGTTCTGACCCAACTGATGGAAAAATCTATGCAATCTGGTATGACCGTCGCCTCGACGAAGAAAATATGATGGTTGATACATACGGCGTAATATGGAACGGGATTGATGATCTACCCGATAATGAGCGAATCACAAGTGAAAGTTGGGATCCGGGGGTAGGGTTCAATGGTGGATTCATCGGTGATTATAGTGGCATTGCAGCACTCGAAGGAAAATCTCACCCGGCATGGTGTGACACTCGAAACGATAATCAAGATATATACTGGGCCGTTTTCGATGAAGAACCCGATAATCACTTTATCCCGATAAATGGCAACCGTGAACACAGCATGACTATTTCTGATATTTCAATAAATGGGCAAGGTCCTGAGGCTGCGGACGAACTGGCGGTGTTTGACTCAGATGGACAGGTTGTTGGCGCATTATATTTTGAGAATGGTGAACCATATGAATTCATTATCACCGGAAATTGGGCATCTGTAAGAAACATCGGGTATATGACATGGAGATTCTGGGATGACTCAGAGAATGAGGAGTTGGCAGGTGCATGGCGGATTACCGAAGGAGATTGGGTGCTGATAGATGGAGGTTCTTCGACTGTAGAGGTTGTTGTCCCGCCTCCTGATGAACAAACTATTCACTTGATTGAAAACCATTGGCATTTAATATCACTGAGTTTGCATCCGTTAACCATCAACCCCATGGATCTGTTTCGACCTCTTGAAGACTTCGTGCCGATTGTAAAGAATTCTAATGGTCAATTCCTGACATTTGAATTCGGTTTTTCAAATATGTCGCCTTTCACTCCATTAGAAGGATATCAACTTTACTCGAGAGAAGAGTTTGATTTCACTGTTACCGGATTACGACTTGACCCTCAAGCTCCAATTCCACTCAATGAGGGATGGAATATCGTACCCTACCTGCCCGACTACGAACTCGATGCAGTAGTTGCTTTCGAGAGTATAATGGAGTGGTTGATTATTGCAAAAGATGAATTCGGACGGTTTATGATTCCAAGGTTTGGCTTTTTTGCACTTGGCATCTTGATTTCTGGCAGAGCTTATCAGGTAAATGTTTCACAGGACTGCGAACTGATGTATCCAGAAGAAGAGGAATTTGTAAACTCATTTGTGACTGCTACCGAACCGCAGTATTACTGTTTGCCACGTAATTCCGAGCGCAACATGTCAGTGTTAATTACCGGATTCGAAAACGGTTCAACCCGTGGCGAGATAGGAGCATTTACACCATCAGGAATACTCTGTGGAGCGATAGTCGTCAATGGATCGGAACCCTACGGAATTGCAATTTGGGGAAGGGAAACGGAATATGCAGGATTTATTGGTGCTGAATCGGGAGACAAAATAGAATTCCGGTACATTAACGGTCAGAACAACCGTGAATACATATTGATTCCCGAGAATGGCGAATCTATAATATATCAGCCGGACGGATTTTCAGCAATTAAACTTAGATCGTCCGAACCATCGGTGTTAATCCCGACCAAATCATCGATGAGTACCGTCAGCCCGAATCCATTTAACCAAAAGGGTTCTGTTACGATATCACTTTCACGAGCAGATGACATTCGGCTTGCTCTCTATGATTTGCAGGGGAGGTCGATAACATATCTTCATTCGGGTTTTCTGAAAGCTGGATCTCATCAATTCAGAATTGATAGCCGAGATTTGGTTTCCGGGTTATATTTAATTAGTTTGAACACTGGAGGTGAAATATTCAATCAACGGGTGGTTGTTCTTAAGTGACAATTGAAACTACACAGGACGATTCAACTTATAAGTCATTTTCAGGCAGACGGGTTGCTCTGGTTCATGACTGGCTTACTGGAATGCGAGGTGGGGAAATGGTGCTTGAGGAGTTATGCCACCTTTTCCCTGACGCAGATCTCTATACTATAGTTCACCGAAAGGGCTCTGTTTCTGAACTTATAGAGAACCGTCGAATATTTGAATCGCCCATAGCTCGAATGCCAATGGGGAGGGAACATTACAGGAAATATCTACCTCTGTTCCCCTGGGCAATAGAAAGCTTCGACTTTCGTGGTTATGAGTTGATTATCTCAACCAGCAGTTCTGTTGCCAAAGGGATTATTCCTCCACCAGATGCATTACATGTCAGCTACCTGCATACTCCCATGAGATACATCTGGGATATGCGCAGCGACTATCTAAACTCGGAACGTGTGAATAGATTAGGACGATTTGTTGGTGGATGGTGTGCTCATTACCTGCGAAACTGGGATGTTTCCTCTTCAGCAAGGGTGGATCAATTCATCGCTAATTCAAAACACGTTCGCAATCGCATCTGGAAGTATTATCGACGGGATTCAGTGGTTATTTATCCTCCTGTCGCAATTGAGAAGTTTACTCCGGGAACGCACCACGAAGATTTCTACATGACTGCCTCCGCTTTGGTCCCATATAAACGAATTGATCTTGCAGTCAAAGCTTGTACAGAGATGTCAAAAAATCTTATTGTAGTGGGTAATGGTTCTGAAATCAGATATCTACAGAGCATAGCAGGCAAGACTGTTAAATTTGTCGGCGCACAATCACCTGCTCAGCTTGCAGGGCTATACAAGAAATGTCTGGCAATGATTCACCCAGGTGAAGAGGATTTCGGAATTGCCCCCGTTGAGGTTCAAGCTGCCGGGAGGCCTGTTATTGCTTACAAGCGAGGCGGAGTGCTTGAGACTGTTATCGGCGAGGGCGAAAATAGAACAGGCACATTTTTTGAAGAGCAGACCGTGGAGTCACTAATGGCGGTTCTGGATGGATTTGAGAATATCCACTTTGATCCCGAAGTTATTCGCAGAAATGCTGTGCGGTTTCACTCAAACCGTTTCCGGCAGGAAATCGGTCAATTAATTGAAACCTGCTGGAACCAATCAGAATCTCGGAAATCCACAACCTGATGAAGCGACAGGGACATTTACTGCTCCAGACAGCAGCTTTAGTGGCAGATAGCTCTGCTATAATGATCGGTGCCTGGCTGGCGTATTCTGTTCGATTCAGCGAAAGCTTCACTTCCTACATTCCAATTGTTACTTCCCTCCCTTCACTGGGGTTGTATGTAAGGTTATCCCTAATCCTCTCAGGATTAACAATCATATACCTCATATCGGGCGGCTTATACCAATTTCCACGCACTGATAGTTTATTTGATGAAGTGTTTCTGGCCCTTAAGCGCTTTATTCTCTCCATATTGATACTGCTGGCAGCACTTTTCTTTTTCAGGGACATAACTTTTTCTCGAATTACAATTACACTCCTTCTTCTGTTCAGCAGCAGTGGTTTGATTATATCTCGGTATCTCGGCAGACGTTCCAGGGAATGGTTATACAAAAGGTCCTATGCCGTTAGACGTGCAGCGATAGTCGGTCACGGAGAGCAGGTTGAGATGATTCTGGAGCATTTATCGATCAATCCAAAATTCGGAATCAATGTTGTTGGCTGCATATGCGGTACTGATGGTGAGACGAGCTCAACACGGAAGTTAGGAGCAATTTCCGAAACCGGTGACCTAATCCGTGCGAACAAAATAGATACCTTGATTATAGCTCCTTCAGCATCTGAGCCGGATACGCTGCCAATGTTGCTAAAGGCTTGTTACGGCGTAAATGCCGATTTTCTTTACCTGCCGAACATTCAACCATCCGGTGGTAGACCACGAAAAGTTGTTGAAGTTGGGGGTGTCCCTTTATGGACACTAAAGGAAAATCCGTTTGAGGGTTGGCAGGGAATTCTAAAACGTTGTTTCGATCTTGTATTGTCATGGTTTTTCTTTTTACTCGCATTGCCATTAATGACAATCCTGGCAATTGCCGTCAAAGTAAACAGCCGCGGTCCTTTATTATACAAACAACGTCGAGTTGGCCTTGATGGGAAAGAGTTCAACGTCCTGAAGTTTCGATCGATGGGGGCAGATGCTGAGTCAAAGACAGGTGCAGTATGGGCGACCGCAGGTGATGTCCGGGTTACTAAAGTTGGGAAAGTTTTGCGTCGCTGGAGCCTTGATGAATTACCGCAGTTCTGGAATGTGATTAGAGGTGACATGAGTTTGGTCGGTCCCCGCCCGGAGCGACCGGAATTTGTTCGGCAATTTGAGCAGAAAATTGATGGGTATCAGGAACGACATCGGGTTAGGTCTGGTATAACAGGTTGGGCACAGGTCAACAAACTGCGCGGTGACGTACCGATAGAGGAACGCACCAAATTTGATCGCTACTATGTTGAAAACTGGTCTCTGCTGTTTGATATCAAGATACTCGTCCTCACGGTGAAAGCAGTCCTCGTGGGCGAAAACGCTTACTGAGAACCATGATGATTACTTTTAGACCGACACTCACATCGAAATTTATCCGGATTAAATCCACAATTGCAGCCGTTTTGGCCGCAGGAATATTTTTTTTACTAACACCATCCATTTTCGGGGCAACAGAAAACGAGGTTCTTCCGTTCCATAAAGGTGAACGTCTCGAGTTCAATGTCTATTTCGAGTTCATCCTCGGTGGTCACGCAAGCATGGCAATTGAGGAAACGGTGGACTTTGATGGCAACGCAGCATTTCATTTTGTTTCAAAAGCGCGTTCGGCGAAAGCTGTTGATTTCTTCTATAAAGTCCGTGACCGGGTGGAATCCTGGTGGGATGTCGACGGCCGATTTTCAAGACGGTTCAGCAAAAAACTGCGCGAAGGGAAACACAAATATGACCGCGAAGTGAACTACTTCCCTGAAAACAACTATGCAATTGCAGTTGACAGAAAAAAGAAGAATGTTCCGGACACCCTGTCTTTACAGAGCTCAGTGCAGGATGTCCTGTCTGCGTTTTACAAAACCAGAACCTACGAGTTAAAAGTCGGTGAAGTCGTCGGCATAGTCACTGAGGATGATGGGAAAATCTACGAACTTCAGGTCCACGTGCTACGCAAGGAGCAGGTGGAGGTTGCAGCAGGGACTTTCGATTGTTTTGTCGTTGAACCTCGCTTGAAAACGTCGGGGTTGTTCAGAAAGCAGGGACAGATGGAAATCTGGTTGACTGATGACGAGAGAAAGATACCAGTACTGATGAAAAGCCGTCTGTATTTCGGACGGGTCTGGGCGAAGCTGCAAAAATACGATTTGGGAGAAGAATGAGTAAATCAGAACGCAAGCCATATTCTGAAGCTGACTTGAGCAAAGTAAAAACCTTCCCGATGGAAGAGCTCAGCCGGATTGTTGAGACAGATTTCTTCGCCAAACCTATGCCGGTTGGTGGTTCACTTACAGATTTTGTCGAATCTCTACCGAAGATACTTGCTGCCAAAAAGCTCGTTGAGTTTGCAAAGATAGTAGCCGAAGCGAAACGCAACTCCAAAGCCATCATCGTCATGTACGGTGGTCATGTCATCAAGACCGGGCTTGGCCCGTTACTGATCGACTGGATGAAACGGGGAATTATTACAGCGATAGGTACCCACGGCGCAGGGGTAATCCACGACACAGAAATTGCACTGTTCGGACGCACCTCAGAAGATGTCGCAGAAGGCCTAGCTGACGGCAGCTTCGGCATGAGCCGGGACACAGCCGACTTCATCAATAAAGCCATTTCCCACCCTGATCACCGCGATCTCGGCTATGGTGAGTCACTTGGCAAACAGCTTGTGGACGTAAAAGCCCCCTGCCACGACCTCTCACTCGTTTACAACGCCTATGACCTGCAAGTACCCCTGACTGTGCATGTCGCGCTCGGCACAGACATAATCCACCAGCACCCGACAGCGGACGGCGAGGCCATTGGCCGCACATCATTACGCGACTTCCGCATCCTGGCACACGAAGTAGGAAAGCTAAGTGAAGGCGGAGTAGTAATGAACCTCGGCAGTGCTGTAATAATGCCCGAAGTATTCCTGAAGGCCCTGTCCGTAGCGCGCAACCTCGGACATGACGCACACAAATTCACCACCGCCAATTTCGACATGATCACCCACTATCGCCCCACCCAAAACGTCCTGACTCGGCCAACCCTGACCGGCGGCAAAAAGTTCAACTTCACCGGGCATCACGAGATTATGATCCCGTTGCTGCATGCGTTGGTTTTGGGAGAGTTATCGGGATAAGGCTCACAGGAAAGTATCGCCTGGGGTCCCCGTCTTTTAAAGGTCTGATTCCTGAAGTATGAGAAACTTACAAAAGTGCAATTTGGGACAGGCATAACAAAAATATTCCCATATATACAGTGGGTGACATTTGCACATCTCGCCGTTGAAGGAAAGTAGTCCCCTCACACTCAAACTGATTTACCCTTGCCATCCTCAGATTGTTTCATTACTTTGAAACATCCGTTTACACCACCTAAAAAGAGGCACCATGTCCCAGACCAAATGCCAAACTTTTGTCGTTGCATTAGTAATTGTTTTCATTGCAGCTTTTGCCCACGCGGGTGATATTCCCAGGATCAGCGATTTGAGCATTACCACTTTTGCTCCCTGGTCAAAACCGATTGAGGATTACCGGACGTTTGCAGAAACATGTTCGGACGGGGAGAGATCGTTAGGTGATATTTACTTTAAATCGATTCACGATTTAGCTCCGTTTGAGGATAAAATGTGGTTTGGTTATGGTGATGCTAATAATAACCTCGCCTCTGCGATGATGGGGTATGGCTACCGGGGGATTGAGTTTCGTTATTTCGATTCACCCGATAATCCACTTCCACACACGACACTTGAGTCCGGAGAGGAACATATAGACCACTTTCGAATCCTTGACGGGGTGTTGTGGGCACCTGGACTCGATGGGAATAATAAGGACGATGTGTCAGCACAACCGGGAATAAGGGGCAATGTTTACCGGCTCGAAGACGAACAATGGCTGAAGTTCCGCGAGATCAACGGTGGTGTTCACGTTCACGATATTGCCATCTGGAAAAAAGGTGTTTTCGTTGTCGGTTCGGGCACTTATGACCTGACGGAATGGGGAGAAGGCAATATATACCGCTACTTGTGGAAATCAACCACTAACGGAAAATCCTTCAATACAGTACGCCGGATTGTACATCCTGTGCTGGGCGGAGTTGGGGATACACGCTGGCTTCGGTTGCTATCTCTTGAGAACGTGCTTTACATTTTTGGCTATTACAGCATTTTCGAGGAGGAGAAAATCTTTCCGACTCATGCACGTTACGAGGGAACCGATGTCATCCCATTGGACGAAGAGAATCCGGACGAATTGATGAACATATTCTGCCGCGGCACGGAGCCTTTGCCTGATGGAACTGGTTTAATGTGGGGGATAGTTGACTCGCAGGATGACGGACCGGGTATGAAGTGGGGCAGTGAAGCGCGCAAAAAAGCCGGGCAAAAAGCCCTTTGGCACCTCGACATAAACGGCAAGCCAACTCAACTGAAAGCACTGGATGGCAAGAACATAATCGACATCTATCACAGCCCCGAAACTGAAGAACTAATATACCTCCTGCGCACCGACGACGAAGAGACCACCCCCCCAGCCTACACAGCTACAATCCTGGTTGCATCTCGTGACAACCCCGGCAAAGTAAAAGAACTTCTGACTTTTACCTCAGAAGTAAAACAGATTTCGATTGCTTACTGGAAGGGAGCTATGTTTTTGGGAATGGATGATTGTGGGGTTTGGAAGGGGGAGTCAGAAAGTACAGTCAGATGACGTTGCTTTTTTCGATCAGGCATAGCAGAACAGCCTTTCAATCGTTCACGACCTGAGTGGATTTGCCCGTTCAGGTATCATTAGAGGCTCAAAAAACAGTTTGTCCCTATTTATGTAATCCCTATTTTTTTATTTTTCAAAGCACAGGGCGTTGGGCGTATAATACAATCGAACTGGAAAATGCCATTAACAAGAACTTCAGTTTAGTAATCGGTCGAGCGGCAGCACTATCTTTTGTAGTCGAGACAGTTGTTTTAGCTCTTTCCCTGATATGGGAAGTACTGTCTCAGGCTGAATTTGCTATAAATCTTGAGGTCATTACCAGCCTCCTGATAGCTATCAGCGTGGTGATTATGATGGCTTGTTTCTATGATAGTACACGAGAACAATTGATTATTCTCGTATTTGTGTAGACACAAATAAAGATAAATTTTTGATATTAAGTGATGAAACCTAGAGCAGTACTTTGCTGGATAATAATAGGAAAATAAAATACTTATTTACTATGTTAATCAAATCATTTGCAATTTGAAAGATGAAAGCCTGAATTAAATAAATCCCGGATGTCTTAATTCAAACATGAATGCATTTGTTAAACATCCAAGGGACTCTTAAGTTAAAAAGAAAAACTGGGAAATGGAAAAATGATTTTGAGTAACATTAATAAGCCAGTTATCATACTGATTCTAGGATTGATACTGGCTGTAAATAACTCCTGTTCAGATAATGTCACTTCGAGTGATCCATCAACCTCAAATCGGGATATTACTTCTACCAGAACGCCGGGAGAGTGGGAAGAGCAGGAGGCAATTTGGCTGCAATGGCCCAATAACTGGGATTCAAAACTGAGGCTTGCTTTTGTGAGTATCATAACTGTTGTTCAGCAATATGAAACCGTAAATCTCATTGTTCGCAACGAAACAATGAAATCCCAGGTGACTCAGATGTTTCAAGACCAGAATATCACATTGACGAATGTGAACTTTCATTTTGCTGATTATGAGAATGCCTGGTTGAGAGATAACGGGCCGGTGTATGTCTTTGATAAAAATAATAAATGGGTGCTGGATTTTGGATTTGACGGATGGGGCAGCGGTTTAACTGGTGATATTGAATATACCAATGACAATATCATCCCGGGTATAATCAGTACGCTGCTTGAATGTGAGTATGAAAATAATAATGGCTATATTTTGGAGCGGGGCAATCTGGAAGCGAACAGTGAAAATATTGTCATGCTCAATTGGGATTGTCAAAGTGATCGGAATCCGGATTGGTCAAAGGAACAAACCGATGCGTATTTTCAGGAAAAATTTGGGATAACAAAAGTAATTTGGGTAGAAGGACATGATCCTTACGACATAACGACAGGTCATATTGACGGTACTGCTCGTTTTGTGAATGATAGTACAGTAGTGGTTGCCCAAGTAGATCCATCAATTGAAACCTATTCTGGTGAAGCATTGAACCTGGATAAGATCGCTGAGGATATAGAAGCGGCAGGAATTGCTGTCATACGTTTTACGATTCCAGGGTGGATTATTTATGAAGGCACTGAATTGCCGGTGATGTATATGAACTATCTAGTTGGGAATGGATTTGTCCTAGGAATGGCTTTTGGTAATGCAGAGTGGGATAATAACGCCAAATCTCAATTGGAAACGCTCTATCCAACTCGTACGGTGCACATGATTGAAGTCAATGCACTTTGGAATTCGGGTGGTGGAATTCACTGTGTTACCAATGATGAACCTATCCTCAAATAGCATGCGCCAAGAATTAAAGTTTACGGGACTTATAAGATAAGTGTTCTCATCTTCGATTCAATTCTGCGATCCTCGATCCTGTATTCAAAGCTTTTGAGCATTGTTCATTAGATGTAGATTAACGATTGAAATCCAACGTTTTGGATCGCGACTACTTGGTGGGATGTGAACTCCAAAATCAACAAGATTATTCTGGGTTCCTGCCTGCTACGCGAGCGATGCATGAGGAGCGCAGGAACGATGTAGGGGGGGGACAAAGTTTACCGATAGATATACCTGTTCTCCCCGCCATCACCACATCAACACACCACTCTAAACGAGCAGAGGTAATTTGGGTTCAGCCTTTGGCTGATTGCAGATTGGGAAATCCGCGTTCCCGGGGGGGTGAACCCCATCACCCCAAAGCCACATCCAGTGTCATCATAACCGCAAAGCCAATCATCCCCCCCGCTGTTGCGATATCATTGTTGCCGTTTCGCTGGGCTTCAGGAATTACTTCCTCTATAACTACGAATATCATTGCTCCGGCTGCGAATGCTAATGCATAGGGTAAAATTGCCCGTGAGGACAGTACGATCATCGCGCCGATAACTCCGGCTATGGGCTCGGGTAAACCTGAAACCTGTCCGTACCAGAAACTTTTTAAGCGAGACATTCCTTCTCTTCGAAGGGGCATTGAGACTGCTGTTCCCTCAGGGAAATTCTGGATTCCTATTCCGATTGCTAAAGCGATTGCTCCGGGAAGTGTCGCTGAATCCATGCCGGCAGCCACTGCACCAAAGGCGACACCTATCGCCAATCCTTCAGGGATGTTATGAAGTGTAATTGCGAGAACGAGCAGGGTTGTTTTGTGCCAGTTTGTTTTTACGCCTTCAGCTTCGTCAATTGAGGCTCCCAGATGCAGGTGAGGAAGGATCTTATCTGTAAGTCTTAAGAAAACGCCTCCGAGCAGAAATCCAACTACCGCCGGAACCCATACCGGCAACGGTCCACCCTCTGACATTGCAATGGCAGGGGCAAGCAATGACCAAAAACTGGCGGCGATCATGACTCCAGCAGCAAAGCCAAGCATACCGTCCATAAATTTCTGGTTATAGCGGTTTGTGAAAAAAACAACTCCTGCACCCAATGCAGTCATGAACCAGGTAAAGCCGGTGCCCATAAGGGTCTGAACTATGGGATTGAACTGCTCAAAAAACGATATCATTTTGACTCCAACAACTTCACGTTAAATCTCTTGAATGGTTATTAGTAACTGTTACTATTTATGAAACGTACTAAACTATCAATACGTTTGCAATTGAAATGAGATAGAGATCATTTCGACAACCCAGAAGTATTGCTCACGGTTAAAGTTTTATCTATCTTAAATTTGATCGGTATAGTAGACTCGATTTTTCTGGCAGACGATGGTGTCCGCCGGCGCATATAGTGGCGTCAGATATCCTGACCTGACATGTGAACCATTTAGTGGTCAGACTGAAGGAATCCGCTGTCCAGCGGATAGTCAAACAGGAATGTTCGACCTACTGGGATCTGGTTTCCCGCCTGAGCGGGAATGACAAAAAATACAACATACAAACTTAAAAATACTTCAGGAGTGAGAAATGGCTAAGATAGCAGCTTTCAGGGGATATCGCTTCAATAAAATGAATGCCGGTGACCTGAATAAGGTTGTAACACAACCATATGATCAGATTGGTGATGAATTGCGTGCAGATTACCACGGGCGCAGTGATTACAATGTCGTTCGCATTATTAAGGGTATCCCCACAGCTTCGGATACTCCGAACGATAATGAGTATACCAGAGCAGCCAAATGCTGGGAAGAATGGATTGATGACCGAGTTCTGACCCGCGAACCCGGACCTGCAATCTACCCGTATTTCCAGGAATATGACGTTGAAGGAAAACCTTTCGTCCGCAAGGGCTTAATCGCTCTGATTGACCTCGATGACAAAAAGGCGGAAGTCAAAGCTCATGAACATACACATTCCGGTCCGAAAGCTGACAGGTTGCGTTTGATGAAAGCAACTGAAGCTAACGATGGCCAGATATTTATGCTCTATAACGATGCCGAACAAAAAATTAATGCTATCATTGATCAGGAACTGATCGGTGCACAACCGCTAATGACGGTCAAAGATGACTTTGGTGCAACCCACAAGCTCTATCGGATATCCCGTCCCGGTGCTGTAGCTGACATCGCTGATGTCTTCAAGGAATTAGAACTGTTCATAGCTGATGGCCACCATCGCTTTGAAACAGCAGTCAATTACATGAACTACTGCAAAGACCGCAAATGGGCTCCTGTTGACAATGAGACCTTTACTCACCGAATGATGACGATGGTTAACATGCATGACCCAGGTCTATCCGTCCTGCCCACGCATCGCGTGATACATTCACTCGACAAATTCAAACCTGAAAAATTCTTAAAGAAAGCTTCAGACAATTTTGATGTTACTGATTTTGCGGATTTGGAATCACTCTCAAGTGCAATGGATGCGGCTTACGAAGCAGGTAAAACCGTATTCGGTTTTGGTGCAGAAGGTATGGATGGATTGAAGCTTCTAACCTTGAAAAATCCCGGTCTCATGGATCAACTAGTCGGTGATGCCCACTGTGAAGGATGGCGAAAGCTTGATGTAACTGTTTTACATACGGCTTTGTTAGACAAGCTTCTCGGGATTGGTGCTGATGCTCTTGAAAAAGAAACCAACGTACGTTACGTTCGTGGTCGTGCCGCCGCACTTGATACACTTGGCAAGGATGGAATTCAGGCTGTATTTCTAATCAACGCTACAAAAGTAAGTCAGGTTAGCGAAGTAGCTTCTGCCGGTGAGCGCATGCCCCAGAAATCAACTGATTTTTTCCCGAAACTCTTGAGCGGTATGGTGATGATGAAGATGCAGATTGATAAGAGCATGGGACTCTCAATGTACGAAGCGGATTGATGAACTGAACAGGATACACGCCTTTAGTGCGTGTGATTCGTGCCTTGCACGAGCGCAGGCGGGGACGCCTGCGCTACTAAACAGGATTTAAACCAAAAGTGCCCAATCTGTGAAGATTGGGCACTCTGCTGAAAATTCAGTTAAAGCAGGATCTGATTTATTCGTCGCCAACTCGTTTGACTGCGCGAGCGGTTTTCCCCTTAGGACCATCATCAAGGTTGAATTCGACTTCGTCGCCTTCAGCCAAGCTCCTGAATCCTTCTGTGACGATTTCAGTCTGATGTACGAATACATCAGGACCGTTTTCCGTACCAATAAAACCATAGCCTTTCTGGTCGTTAAACCATTTGACCTTGCCTCTGACTCTCGTTCCTTCCATTCATCATCCCTATAACACTTGTGGGTGCAATTATACTGCGGTCCCGACTTACGAAAACGGTTCATAAAGTAGATTACTATATAAACCTTCACTTAATTGTACTCGTCTTTTACACGAATACTGAAGTAAGTTTACTATAAATTAAGCAAATTGTCAAGTTAAACCTTTAAATACTTGATAATTTGTTCAAAAACAAAATTATCTCACCAACATCATTTTCTTGGAATCACGATGTCCATTACAATTGAGTTCGTAAATGTAAACCCCGCTTTCTAAATGCTTAGCATTATATTTTATGGAATGATACCCAGCATTTAGGCCATTGGTAACAACAGAAGATATCTTCCTACCGGAAATATCAAATATTTTTAATTCAACATATCCTGCGGCTGGTAGAGCGAACTCTATTCGGGTTGTGGAGTTAAATGGATTCGGGTAATTCTGCAAGACCTTGTAATCTTTTGGCAATCCATTGTTTGATTCAGATTCAGGTATTCCCCATTCGGAATCTTGTGACCATGAAGCATCTATTTGAATTTCTTCGATTGTTGTCGCCTTGTCGTCGTTGCTGAATACAGCATACCAGTTATCATCCGTAGGTAACGTAAAATCAAACTGTCCGGACTCAGTTACCTGCATAATTCCGTGGGCTTCAAAACTTTCCCCTTCAATGTAGAGGTCATAGTTATCCTGGTCACAAATGAAGAAATCGAGGGCTGCAGGATACAAATTTGCAAAGAAAGATGAATAACTCCAGATCCTTCCGAAGACAATTTCCTCCTGCGATTCGTATTCAATATTGAGGTTAAAATGGCTAATCGGATCCCCAACCGGATCTGCTTCTTCAATACTCAGACGGGGAAGTGCTTCCGGCATCTGCCATTCCCACTGATAAACCTCTCCATCAGCGCTATTTTCAATAACTCTAACAATATCGCCGCTGTTTGCAGGATAGCGTCCTGCCTCACTATCCACACGCAGATGAATGTCCCTTTGATCACCAACAGTAATAACAGCACGTCCATTGCAATCCGTAAAATGGAAATTTGTGAATATATAACCACTGGTGTAGGCATCACTATAGATGGATATGCGTGCTCCATCTACCGGATTCCCGTTTTCATCCGTAATGTCAACAATTAATGTCGCAATTCCCACAGTATATCGGGATGTAACATTCTCTGTAAATCCATCACCACGATATTTGAAAATACCCGGTATCTGCCTGCCCTCATAGCGGAGTGAATCATCAATGTTATTCCCGACTGGCTCCCAGACAATCCATCTGCCTGCCCAGAACTCGTTCCAGACATGGTCGTTGCAAATATTCATGCTGGCTGCGCAAGGGATCAATGCTGCACGTGCCGCAGCGGCTGTCAGATCCTGATGTTCTCCACATCTTCCCATATGAAGAGCATATATTCGAACAGGTTGAATTGGTCTCTCCTGCCTGGAGTCGAAGACCATTGACCGCCTTACCCACTGATTAACAACACCGATAGCACCATTTTCGGGTGAGCCATTACACCGCAAATTGCTCCATAAAACCTGTGTGGTATCGAGCATGTCTCTCAGCAGTGGATATTCCTCATCTGCATGGTTCATCAGATAGTTTCTCCAAAACTCACCACCATGAGCGGGACCACTGGATCTGCCACTTGAGGGGTCAATGTATATTGGAACTTCATCTGAAATTCTGGGGTGTACCACCCACCAATAATAATAGTATGGATCAATCTCCATCTGAATGGTATCTCCCCCAACACTGTCAATCACAGCCGTCTTTACATTATATTCGAGCGTGCTCCAGAAATTTCCTTCCTCGACACTGCCATGCTCAACAATTCTCACATAGTCAAGATGTTCATCTGCAGCATAAACACCTTGAACATTTTCCAGAACCATCTCAGTATAAAGTGTACCACGGCTCCATAGATCCGGGGATATTCTCGCAATTGTGAAAACAATTTCATCAATGTATCTCTCTTCAGCTTCGAGAATCGTCTCCGCCAGGATTTCGCGGTAGAATAAACCGGCTTCTCCCCTGAATTTTGCAAAACACTGGATCAAATCAGCCTTCAGCCATTGAGGTGCACGGTCTATTGCCCGCATGGAATATTCATCAATATCAATCGGTGGTGTTATTTCACTGATACTGCCATTACCTCCGCCGAGGGCAAGAACGTATCGCTCACCCATTGGAATCCGGATTTTATTGGAAATATTTTCGAGAGGCAGCCACTCTTCCGCAGAAAGTATTTGTGGCATCAAAGTTTTCGGATTGGTCGATTGATCAACCCTCTGGAATAATCCATCGAACATCTCAGCTGGACTGTCCCCAATACAATTTATTGATCGGTCAATTTCTATACCGGTCATACCTTGTACATCGGCATCCGCAGTTGCCCTTTGACAGTTCAGACAAAAGAATGCGAAAAGAACGGTTAATATGACAATGTTCTTTCTAAATGAATCCATCTCAAGCCTCCATTTCGAGAGTTTGCCTTTTTTACCCCTTATAAAAGCAAGAGAATAATGTAATGTGGAATAAAATCGGGCTTTGTGTGTTTTACAAATAATAATTGTGTTTATATAATAAAGCAACGGCTGATTTGTCCTTATTAGGATAATAGCGAAAGAATCCAGTGGAAGTCATTATTCCGGAGCTCCCATGAATCTTGTTTTAGTTTTAGCCATTTCAGCAATTGCTTACTTCTTTGCTATAAAATGGTATGGCAGATTAATTGCAAAATTGGTTGGGCTAAACGATGACACGCCAACTCCTGCGATAACCAAACAGGATGACCGTGATTTCGTGCCAACCAGATTTCACATTGTCTTTGCACATCATTTTGCCACTATCGCAGGGGCGGGACCGATAATTGGACCGGTGGTCGCTGTTCTGTATGGATTTGTCCCGGCATGGATCTGGATTGTGCTCGGTGGGATATTCTTTGGAGCCGTGCATGATTTCATATCTCTGTTTGCATCTATAAAAGAAGATGGCAGGTCAGTTGCAGATATAACTCATCGAACTCTTGGTAAAGCGGGTTTCCTGTTATTTGCCTGTTTTACCCTGTTGGCATTATTCTTTGTTGCGGCGGCATTTCTCAACGCCACTGCTACCGCACTAACTTCTCGCTGGCCACTTGAAAAACTTGGACTGGATGCTTCTCAGACCATTCTCCGTACAATATCCAATCCCGTAACCGGGACACAAGAGGGAGTCATTGGCGGCATTGCATCAACCTCGGTGATAATTATAACCCTGCTTGCGCCGTTGCTTGGATTGCTCATATTCAGAAAAAACATCCGTGCACTACCGTCATACTTAATTGCTACAGCAGTAGCTTTTGGTTCGATTTACATTGGCTTCCACCACCCGGTAACGTTTGCTCCTCATACCTGGATGATCATAATTTCCATATACACATTAATAGCAGCTGGTTTGCCTGTATGGGTAATATTACAGCCAAGAGACTTTACCAATGTGCAGATATTGTATGGAGGAATGTTAATGCTGCTTATAGGAATTATCGGCACGGGTTTCAAGGGAATAAATATCTCATATCCGATTGCCAATATTTCCGGCGGAGTCAAGCATCTGGGATTGATGTGGCCAATGCTGTTTATCACCTTAGCCTGCGGAGCGATATCGGGTTTTCATGCGCTTGTTTGCGGGGGAACGACTGCCAAACAGGTTACAAAACAATCGTATAGTCGGAAAATCGGATACGGCGCAATGCTGCTTGAATCAATGCTTGCGCTACTCGTGCTCGTAGCTCTGGCAACCAGCTTGAATTATTCAGATTATCTGGGGATTGTCTGGCCTGAGCCGGGGATGGGGAAATCGAACCCGATTCTTGCATTCGCACTTGCGGTTGGAGGCATGTTCCACAACGCAACTGGATTACCAATGTATGTGGGCTCAATCTTCGGAATACTGATGGTTGAAGGTTTTGTAATAACAACTCTTGATTCAAGCATCAGATTTATTCGATATATACTTGAAGAAGTCTGGCAGGTTTTGTTTACCTCCGTACCATCTATCCTCATGAACCACTGGTTTAACGCCCTGATTGCGGTTGGCGGAATGTGGGCACTTGCTTCGGCAAACACTTTCACAGCGCTCTGGCCGATTTTCGGATCTGTAAACCAATTAATGGCTGCCTTAACGCTAATAACACTGACAATGTGGCTCTCAATGCACGGTTTAAAAACTTGGTTCACAATTTTCCCGGCAATTTTTATGACGGTGACAACAATTGCTTCGTTAGTTATCTTACTCGTCAGCAAATATCTGCCGGCAAAAAATTATGCTCTATCATCTGCAGCAACCCTCTTGCTTTTACTCGCAGTAGCCCTCACAGGGATAGCTTTTAAGAAGGGATTTGAGCTATTTCAAAGGGGTAGAAATGTTGCTCTCGCCGGTGATGGAAATCCCGCGAAATCTGATTAAGAATAATCAATGAAATATTTTAACCCGGTTATTTATTTTTCGTGTGATATTAATTATTTGTTTCTCTATATTATTTTTGTATTTTATTAGGTTGTAAATACTGTAAACCTCGAATGAAACAACCAGAGGAATCGCAATGTACCAAGCTCTCATTGATTTTCAATCGCGAGCAAAGCTTCTCGCACTGACGCTGATCTTTTTAGCAGCAGCAACATCACAAGTTTTTTCCGCTGACATTTCTGGAAAAACATCAAGTGTAGAAATTTCAAGCTCTACTTCTCAATCAATAACCGTCGATTTTGATCTATCAGAGGTTAGGAGTAATGAGTTAATATCCGGGTATATTTCCCAGGATGAATATATACAAGGTGGTGAAGGAACCACCTATGAACAGGGACGTCCTGTTCTTCCAGCAGTTATTCGAACTGTTATTGTTCCTTCAGATGCCGGCCTTGAACTTGTCGTTCAATCTGATGATCCGCGTCGGGTTCGGGCAATTAACCCTCCCATTCTTTGTAATGACGAAATTCTTGAAATGAGAATTGATGGTGAAATTTCACCACTCATTACTGTCTATCCACCAGTAATTGCCGAGATGTCCGAACCTTTTGTAATTCGCGGAGTTCGGATGGTTCATGTGACGACATATCCCGTTCAATACGACCCTCAGGAAAACGAATACCTCCATCGCGACAATATTCAAACTGAAATCAGGTTCACTGATGATGAGGCTGTAAATCCGGCGATGTATCCTGTTCGCAGAAATCGGTCAAAACAATTCTTGAAGTTTATCCGTGATTATGCGATAAACGGCGATATGGTTGGACGCGATGATCCTAATCAGGATCAAGAACCCGAATACGTCGGTCATTATGCGATAGCTATTCATGAAAATTGTTTACAGTATGCAGCACCGTTCATTGAATGGCGCAGGAAATCGGGCTGGAAAGTTGATGTAATTCGGCTGACCTCCAATCAGGCAAGAACTGCAAATACCGTAAAAGGGGAAATTCAAGATCTCTATGACAGCTATCTTGACAATGGCTTTGATCCGTTTGATCAATTGATGTTGATCGGAGATCATGCATCATATGAGGGCGTTAATCCGGGTCAAGGATGGGTACTTGCATCACCGCAGGGCAATCCATTGTGGGGCAATCACGCTCATTATGATTGGGATTATGCTTGTCTCGAAGGGAATGACTCCGAGGCAGATGTATCAGTTGCCAGGTGGATTGCGGGAAGTCAGGGGACAATGCAGTTATTCATGCATCGCACGATGTCGTATGAAACTACACCCTATATGGAAGAAACAGAATGGTTCACGCGTGGTGCTGTCTATGCACAGCGCTGGGCAGGAAATTATCATCCTAGCCTCGCCACAAACGTTCGGTGGGGAAAATCAGTTCTTGAATCCATTGGTTTCGATGATGTCCGGGTCTATGAGAACATGAATCAGCAGGATAGTAATGGTGCTCTGGTCGGTCCATTTATAAGAGACCAATTCAACCAGGGTGTGAACGTAATGCTTGGTCGTGCTGAGAATTATTATTTCAGACAAGGGTTCAATGGTGTGAATGCTGGCGATATTTACCCGATTGATCTTGATATAGCCGGCCACCATGAATGGTCATGCTGGCACATGCTCAGGAACGTTCCACCAAATCAGCCCCGTGGTCCTGTTGCAGCGACTACTGGCTGGGGCGGACCTCAGACTACACCAATGAGCACAATCTGGTTAGGCATGGTAAATGGGTTTGTTCTAAAAGATATGACATTTGGCTGGTCTCGCTTGCAGGGAGTTTTGGCACCAAATAATTACATCCCAAACTGGGATGGCGTATACCGTAATGCCAAAACCGACGTTGTATACTATGGTGACCCAGGGCTGCAGTATTGGAAGGGCATACCGCAGATCGTAGAAGCTGAATTTCCAAATACGATCTCACCGACGGATCGTTTCATAGAGGTTTATGTGCTTGACCCTGAGGCTGATGAAGATGTTTCTGGAGCACAGGTAACTCTTTACGTCCCTGGTGATATGCCTGATTTTGATAATGCAAATTATGCGACATACGAAGATATGTACATGATTACCAGAGAATCCGATGAAGATGGTATTGCTCGATTTATAATTCCAGAAGATGTACAGTTCGATGAAGGTGATATGTTCGTTACAGTTACCGGAAGAGAAATACTGCCTTTCTTTGGTGAAATTGAGATTGATGTTCCAAATGCAGGTGCTGAGCTTGCCGGTTGGACATTTACGGAGCTTGAGGGCAATGAGGATGATGCTATCAACCCCGGAGAATCTTTTGAGATAAATGTTGCAGTTCAGAATCTGGATGATGATGCTGCACTTGAAAACCTGACAGTATCTCTCGAGAACTTGTCTCCCTATGTTGAGATTGCCGAAGATAATGAAATCGTTTTTGAAAACGTTGAAGGTGGCGGAGTTGCCGAAAGTGACGGGGGAATTGTAATCACAATTGCTCCGGATTGCCCCGATTCGGAAACTCGGCCAATTACACAACCCGCTATGAGAATGGTGTTTACATACGGGGAAGAAGAATCCGAGACGGCCATTCAATTGGATGTTGAAGCTCCTAATTTCATCGTCAATAGAGTTATCGGTGGCATAGTCATTGAAGATGAACTCGAAGAAATGGACATCGAGATCAAGAATATTGGCAGGCAACGTTCCGAGGATGTAACCGCAAGATTAGTATCCCAGGGCATGGGGGTTAGCGTTGCTGAATCGAATGGTGTTTATGAGGGTTTAGCACCGAATAGAGCAGGTAGACTGGCTGGAGATGACTTCACGGTAAACGGTTCAAGTTTGGTCGTTCCCGGCTCAAAAACAGATGTGATTTTAATCCTTTCCACTGAGGAAGGATTTGTTGATACTGCTCATTTCGAGCTCCAGATTTCGGAGGCTCGTGAAAATGCTCCTCAGGGTCCAGACGGATTTGGATATATCTGTTTCGACGATACTGATGATGATTGGGATATGGCACCTGTGTATGATTGGGTTGAGATCAGTCGTGTCGATGATGATTGGGATCACCGTGGTACGGAGATGGATTTCAGCGGAAACTCGTCTAACAATATCGGGGAAACGATTGTGTTAGACCTCCCTTTCCGAACTCAATTTTACGGCATTGAATACGACCAGATATCGGTTGCCACAAACGGTTTTATCTCGATGGGTGATCAGGAATATGTCACCAATTACCAGAACTGGCCAATGGATCGCTGCCAGGGTGGTGGTGTTGGGATGCTTGCCCCTCTCTGGGATGACCTGAGTAAGTCTAATAACGGGGATGTGTATTACTTCTATGATGAGGAGAACGCAAGATTCATAGTTGAGTGGTATCGCTTCAGGCACCGCCAGGGTGGTAATTCTGATTTGAACTTCCAGGTTATTCTGTACGATAATGAGGTCTGGATTACAGAAACGGGTGATCAGAACATACTATTCCAGTATAAAACAGTATCCAATGTTACAGGACGTGCCGGATGGAATAATGCTGTTCCTTATGCTTCAGTGGGGATATCAAGTCCTCATGGTGACACCGGTATTAACTACACATTCAACAACCAATTTCCGGTGACCTCAGCAAGACTTGCAGATCGACGGGCGATTTTATTCTCGACAGCACCGCGTTACAGATCAGGAGTCCTTTATGGAGTAGTCACTAACCATGAAACAGGTGAACCCATCCCTAATGCGATCGTTACAACGCAACATGGATTCTCTGTTCTAAGTGATGAGGAAGGAAACTGGCGAATTAATGATGCTCTGGCTGAAGTCGAGTTCTACCTCACCTGCTTGAAGCAGGGGTACAACGACTCGATGTACGTTGAAGTGATGCTTCCGGAAGATGACACTCTTGAGATCAATTTCGATCTGCTTCATCCCGAATTCACACCTTCTGTTGAGGAGCTAGAGGCGGAATTACCTGTACCGGAACAAATTAATCTACCGTTTGAATTGACGAACACGGGAAATGGACCATTAACCTGGAGAGCTGAAGAGCGTTTACGTGGAGATGCGAACGCTCAGCCATGGGAATTGCGTCGACAGTATCCAATTGGGCAAACACTTGGTGATAGTCGATTGCAAGGTGTGGTTTATGCAAATGATCAATTTTATATTGCAGGTTCAAACGACAGAAATCCTCAGATCTATGTACTTGATCGTGAGGGTGAACTAATCGAACAATTTGATCAATTTGGTCCCGGTAATGGATATGGACACAAGGATCTGGCGTTTGATGGAGAGTGGATTTGGGGATCTGGAACAGGTGAGATATATGCTTTCACGCCTGAGGGTGAATTAATGACTGAAATTGATGGTCCTTTTAATCCCAATAATAACTTTGCATGGGATTTAGACAGAGAACAACTCTGGGTAAGCAGTACGACCTCTAACATCATGGCACTCGACAGAGAAGGTAATGTAATTTCCGAATTGGCCAGATTGGGCATGAGGATTTATGGTTTATCTTACTGGCCGGATGACCCTGATGGGTACTCTCTATACATCTACCATAAAATATCGGATGTTGCGGATCAGATCGTTACAAAGATGAATCCTGAAACCAACGATACAATGTTTGTTGCAATTCTCGAACCGGAAGGCGGTGGCACACCAGCGGCAGCATACTCCAGCAATCAATTCGATGTCTACAGTTGGGTATTTATTTCTATTTCAAATAGTGGTCCCAACGATCGTATTGATATTTGGCAAATTGACGCGAGACGGGACTGGTTTGAACTTGATCCAACAACAGGTGTTCTTAACCCGGATGATACTCAGGAATTCGTATTGAACCTGAATTCCACAGGCCTGCCAGAAGATATTAGATTCGAAGCGGAGCTGCGTTTCTATCATAATGCAGTTGGTGGAGAGTTTAATCTGTTGATTGCCCTCGATGTTCTCGGTGGAATCAGAACGGTTGACTTCGATCTTGTCGAAGGTTGGAATCTAATTTCAGGAAATGTAGTGCCCGAAAATCTCGATGTTCGAGAGCTGACGAGTCCACTGGTAGAAGCTGATCTGTTGATTATTATGAAAAACGGTCTTGGGCAATTCTATTTGCCAGAGCATAATTTCAACAATATTGATCAATGGGAAGTTTCAGATGGTTATCAGGTCAATGTCAGAGAGGCTACACATTGGGAAATATCGGGAGCACCCATAGAGTCTGATACTCCTATCGCACTCAGGGAAGGCTGGAATATGAAAGCCTATTTCCCGAGGCATCCTATTGAAGCTCCGGTTGCTTTCGCCGGAATCACTGAGATTTTAGAAATTGCAAAAGACGGTATTGGTAATTTCTACCTGCCCGAATTTGGGTTCAGTAATATGGGCAATTTGATTGAAGGTCTGGGATATCAACTCAAGATGACCCAGGCAGCCGAGCTTGTTTATCAAGATGGTGAGCAGGTAGCTGCTTTAAGTTCTGATCTAACTGCTCCCAAGCATTTTAGCACAGTTTCTCCAACAGACGCTAATATGTCTATTCTGCTGACGGATGGTATCGGGATGTCAGGGAATGAGGTAGCTGCTTTTACCTCTGCCGGTCGTCTTGTTGGTTCTGGTCGGGTAAATGCTGATGGACAATGCGGACTTGCCGCATGGGGTGATGACCTAACGACAAATGTATCAGAAGGTGCTTTACACGGTGAAGCCTTGATGTTCAAAGTTTGGAACGATGTTGAGGAATCTGATATCACAATCACTCCCGTATCCGGCGAAATGGTTTGGACTGACGGAAATATTTTCGTCGGGAAGATGAGTCAGGGCAGTTCAGCTCCGGCAACATTTGGAATTCACGACTATTACCCCAACCCGGCAAACGGACCGGTAAGGTTATCATTTGGTCTTGAGAACGACGCGCATCTTTCACTAAAAGTATTCGATCTGTCAGGCAGATTGATCACAACCCTTGCCAACGGAAACTTCAAGACTGGCAATTATCAGATGACATGGAATACCGATGCTGTGGCTTCTGGATTATACCTCGTCAAGTTGGCGGTTCCAGGCAGAGATAAAACAGTTAAAGTTGCTGTCATGAAATAGTAGAGCTGGATTAGAAACTTTTTCTGGAGTGTTTTACGAGCGGGGGTGCGTTGATTCGTGCCCCTGCTTGTTTGTTTTCTGAAATATTGCGAGAAATAGATTAACTGAGAGGGGATGTTCAAGTGAAACTTAGATCCGGTTTATTTGTTTTTGTTCTGGCATTCCAGATAATTTTAGTTTCTTGTACTGCTCATAGAGTTGTTGCAGTTAAACAACCGGTGCATTCGGGTAATCGAGTTGATTATTCAGATTATTCTCTGAAGGTGAACAGATTCTCAATTGGTAATTTTGCCCATAATGACAGATACTCAAAAATAGAAAAACTTAGGGGTCAATTTATTGACTACCTGAGAACCTCATGTGAATTTCAGAATATCTATGATTCCAAAGATGAGGTAGATCTGAAAGACCTGCCAAATTTACTCGAGGTTGATGTTTATATTGATCTGGACATGACTAAGTACAGAACCTATTTACTCGATTATTATGCCATCACAACATTAACTCTCTTTCCTCTCGTCCCCATATGGGGAAAAACCAGCGTTGTAATGACCGTCGATTTGCATTCCCCATCGAGTGATTATTCGGAAGCTTATACATATGATGAAAACAAGGGATATATCGTTTGGTTCTACTCATTTTACCGTAAGGGGGGAATTGAGGATGCGTTCAGTACGGCTTATCAAAATGTCTTCAGGGATTTCACAGTTGACCTGCAGCGAAACCGCGACCAAATAGTCGATTCATTCCAAAAAGGCAGACCTGAAGCTGACCGTTTTGCTTCAACAAAAGATGAGAAAATTACAATTGAAGATAAACCAGACATCTCGGACATAGATATCAATATCCCCCAGGCCAGAAAGACCAACCCTGATGCCGTCGCCGTTGTTATCGGCAATTGCAATTATTCCAACTACCATACTGACGTTCCTGATGTCGATTTTGCAATTAATGATGCAGAGTCGGTTAAAAACTATCTGATTAATACTCTTGGTTATCAAGAAGGCAATATACTTTACCATACGGATGCTCGATTCACAGATTTTCGAGGTATTTTTGGTACTGAGAGTCAACCCGAAGGCAAACTGTCATACACGATTAAGCCCGGTGTATCTGATGTGTTCATCTACTATAATGGACATGGAGCCCCTGATGTGAAGGATGAGAGTGGTTACCTTGTTCCCGTGGATTGCCAGCCAATGGATGTCAGCTTGAATGGCTATCCGCTGGACCTTTTTTACGAAAATATAAGTCAGCTTGATGCCAAATCGTTAACTATAGTAATAGATGCATGTTTTTCCGGTGGAAGTGCCAGCGGAAAAATGTTGATCGGCTCCGCATCACCTCTTGGAATTCGGATAAAGAATCCGGCTCTGGCTGTCCAGAACAGTTCAATTTTCAATTCTTCCTCCGGTGAAGAGATATCATCCTGGTATCCGGAAAAAAAACACAGCCTTTTCACCTATTTCTTTCTGAAAGGAATACAGGGCAGTGCTGACAACAATGGCGACAAACTGATTTCGTCCGGTGAGTTAAATCGGTATGTATCCGACAAGACCAATGGAGTTCCCTATTGGGCAAGACGCCTATTCAATGGTCGCAGACAGACTCCGGTGTTTTATGGCGATGATGAGACTATCATTCGTGGAAAGGTAAAGAGGTAATTTGTTATACCCCAAAGGCACTAAGGCACAAAGAAGAACACTGCCTCTCTGTGTTTTAAGTATGTAACTTGGAAGATTGTGATCCGGTATTATGAAAGAACTCACAGTATTACACATTTGCCTTTAAACCGACGACAACCAGCGATGTGGAAAGTGGAGATTTATAGCCCAAATTGATTAATGATTTGAGACCTTAGGAATATATCAAAACTAAACAAAAAAGTTCTCCAGATAATTTATTGAGGGAAACCTTGTTAAGCGAAAAAACAAAGGGATGTTTTAATGGATTTCTGGAGGGGGTCGATGACATCCACTAATTTGGTCGCAACTGTACTGTTGATGTATTAAAAGGTGATGCGGAAGTTAAATTGTTTATCAGCTGTACGGAAGATGAAAATTGCTTATTTGACATGTTTCATATGATAACGACTACATGTCAGGTATAAGTATCAGCCGGAAGAATTATAGAACCTCTAATTACTTAACTTTTGACTGGAGGAATTGACCTTTCTTATTCGATCAATTCTACCTCCAGTATCCGAGTATCAAACCGGCTGCAATCATACCAATTAACCAATATCCTCCATTGATAAACACATATGACCATGGGCGACGCTCAAATGCAGGAGCTGTAAGAATATATGACAGCACATAACCAAGCCAGAGCCAGAAAGCACACGACAGACCGACCTGCACCATACCTATTTCAGGATATACAACACTCATAAATGATACCATATGAGCCGTTACATAGCTCATAATTAAAGAAGAGACAAACATTATGATAAAAGATTTAGCCATGGTTGTCTTACCGATACTGGCTTCTAAGGATTCACGAGTCCATCCCATTGCTTTCAACCAGGCTTTTCCGAGCAGGGGGCCATACCACATTGCCCCTATCAAGAAAAACACAACTGCTGATACTAATACAGCCCAATAATTTATCTCTGGTACGTACATTGTTTATCCTTTTCTTCTTTATTCAAGTGATGCCTTTTATAAATAACGATTCTTAGGCAAAAATGTTGTTACATTTTAGTTAAATGAAGAACAATATCTTGCTTGTAAATAATTATGATTCGATCCAATTCTTAACTCAGATTATTACTGAAATTTGAAGATAATAGGGAACAACACAACCACTACCCACGCCCAGACACCGTACACCGGAATATAGGCAGTCTGCCAATGCTCCACCGGAGCGAAGGTAGAACGTTTCATCAGAAAGCGTGCGTAGAGCACTGCCGTCCAGCTGAGATTTGCCAGAAGAATGAGGTTCTCACCCAGAGCTGCAAACTTATTGGGACTAAAACCATATTCATAAATTCGACCTGAAATGGCTTGCAATGCGAGGACATCCACCGCAAGAGCACTTACTACAAGTAGAAACTGCATGGCATCAAAAAAGCCGGGTGGAGCGTGGGGATCACGCACTGAAATCGAGAAAAGGAGCAAAGCTAAGACAAGGACGAGCAGCAGATCGAAGCCGATGAGAACCTCGCGCTCAATTTTAATGCTGCTGCCTGTCCAGATCATTGTTCCCAAAAAGACCAGCAGCAGGACGGTGAACAGTGGTGTAAACAGCTTCGTTAGAACAGGTGCCATATTTTCGACAATACTCTGCTTAGCTTCTACAAGCCAGGCTCCGATTATGAAGGCCCCCATTATGCCACATGGCAGCACCCATGATTCGACGAACCCTTCTGCATCTATTCCGATAGATTCAAATGTAAAAAATATGAATCCCATCAGCACCCCACCGCCTAAAGCGATAAGAGCATAGTAAATAAACCACTCTCCGGAAAAACGCACAAAGTTCATTCTTTGTCCATGATCTCGCCAGAGGCCACTAATGTAGGCAAAACCGATAGCAAGCCACAAAGCGATTGGAATATGTATTGCCGCGAGTTTCAGAGTATGACCTTCCCCCCTGAATGGCAGAATGTTCATAATAACAACGGCAGCTATAAAGGGCACAGCCAACCACAAGCGATTCACAGTACTGAGTCCCCGTTTCCAGGCAAAGTAAATTGCGAGGAATGGAAGAACGAAGAGGCTGAAGTTGCGAATATAGAAATACATTTGTTCGTCATCTTCACCCGAGATATGAAGACCAAAAAGCTCAGGGATTTTGATTGCTACACCAGCAGCGAAGGCTAATCCAACCGCCACAACAACATCCCGAGTCTTATCGCCCTTTGCTCCATCCGATCTGTCTGAAGTTACGAGCTGTTTCCAAAGTCTTTCCGAATATTCCCGGGCGAACTCACGTGAGAGCGCATCGAGGTCTCCAAGACGTTTCACCGCGACAAGAAAGGCTTCGTCATCATCGAGCCCCACCTCGCTCAGAGCTTTGACCTGAGTGCGAAGGTGGTCCTCAAGTTCCTCTACATCTACAGTTTGGATTGCTCTGTGCTTGTGCAGGTAACTTCGCCATTCATCAATACGTTCTTCTAATTTCTGATTCATTTTATGGTCTCTTTAAGTACTCTGCAAAACTGCATTAAATGTCATGCCCCAGATATCACGTAGAGCTGAGTCTACTACTTGCCACTGATGTCGCTGTCGGGCGAGCTCTTCACGGCCCCGATCAGTCAGGTGATAGTACTTCCGTCGTCTTCCCGTCTCTGATTTCCCCCAGATTGCCTCGACATATCCGTTCCGCTCGAGGCGATGAAGCAGAGGGTAGAGCATGCCGTCCGTCCACTGAATCTCACCACTTGATAACTCACCCACCCGCTTGTTGATGGCATATCCGTAACTCTCACCCTCGCCTATTATAGCGAGCACGAGAGGCGTAGCCGAAGCAGCAACGAGGTCTTTGCCGATATCCATTTTTCTAACTCTCCTGTAACAGGGATAGTTCCGTATATTTGTGAAAATATACCTTGTGGCAATATACATAGAGGATCTATGTAAAGTCAAGTGATTTGAATTATCAGTTTAAATTTTATATCTGAGAATAGTTTTAGGAAAACATCAGTCATTGTCAGGCATCACTTTTTTATGGGGATAGTTTGGCTGTAGTTTCCATTTCTTTAACCACAAAGATACTAATTAAAATTTTGTACCTTTGAGGATACTGGATTAAAACCAATTCCCCCACAAGTCTTTAATCATTGTCTCTTGACATTTATTTCACTATCTTTCCTAAAGATAGGCATTCAAATAATTGCTCTGGAGATGGTATGTCTCGTCGGTTCTTAATTTTATTTATCGTAGCCTTTCTTTTTAGTCTGTCAGACCCCGCAACAGGTCTGGAGATTCCTGCTAATGATGTCGTTTGGGATGGAAATCGGGCGGCTCCGTTTGATAACCACCAGCAAGTCCGCGACAATATGGTTTTTGATGGCGTCAACCTCACCATCCGAGCCGGAACTTTTGTCTACCACAATCAATCCCTTACTAGCGAGAATGAAGAATTTGAGGGTGATCCCAGTGGTCCATTTTATCTCCTTTTTATTAACGGAGCATCTCTCGCAATCGAAGGATCTGAGGATCAGCAGGTTATATTCGGACGCCCCGAGGAGGGCAGGGACGATCCACGCTCGTGCAGTGTCTATATTCACGTTGAATCAATCGGGAACATGAGGGAAGTTTCAGATGTTGGTATCTCGCATACTCAATTCTGGTACGGTTCCACATTATTTCGCTCAAATCCCAATACAGATCCCCAATTAATCGAAGACTTCCTCGGTATTGAGTGGAATCCTGAGGAACCACTTGATCACTTTGCTCACAATACCGTAGATCAGAATATATTTATCAATGTAAATCGACGTAGATCCCGCACTCCACTATTTGAAAAATGCTATTTTCATCGCATAAAGTTGATTCTCCGTGGAGAAGGTCGCGGAGATGAAAATCTACCCGATCTCCTTAACAATGAGTTTTCCAGCAGGCAGGGTGGTGTTGCAGAATATAGCCCGGAGTACTACTCAATAGCACTGGGCAGCAGTTTTCCGGATGCTCCACAACCTGCACAGGGTTTTGTAATCAAAGGATGTGAGTTCTACAACAGCTTTGAGCACGAACTCTGCAATCAGATGTTACAAGTCTCGGTTGATTATGTCGAAGGCAATCCGAACGTTATCCTTGACTGCTACTTCCACCATGCTCACGAATCTCTCGTCCATGTCTACAGTGGACACAACATTTTCCGCAACTGCGATTTTGAACATACCAGCGACGCATGTCTGAAGCAAGTTTTCCGGGGAGGAGATAATGACGAAATCCGAGCTTTAATGGAGGTTTATAACTGCCGATTCAATTATTATGGTGACCACGCCGTGTATCAGGATGCGGATGGACGGGACAATTTCGATCTCATAATGAAAAACTGCATTGTAACCGGGAACAATGGTGTAGGTTTTATGAATAATGAAGAGCAGGTTTTTGCCAGCAGGGATGGCTCCATTACAATCCGTGGTGATGCCCTCATTGAGAACTGCACGGTTTACCACAATCGGCAATATGGGAGACGCGAAGGGATGGATGTTGACCGTACAGCCGGAATCTATATTGCAAATAGCGAGTACGAATTTGATGTGACAATTCGAAACTGCATAATCTACGATAACGATATAGGCGTTACATATGAGGTTGAACCCGAACTAGAAAACGCACTGGAGTATTGCATCCTAAATGGTAATGAATTCCAAACCGAGGGTTGGGAAAACTGGAATGCTGAAGAGTTGCACAACTCTGATTCCGATCCGCTGTTTGTGGATGCGGAAAACGGAGACATTCACCTTCTTTATAATTCCCCATGTATTAATCAGGGTTACTCGATTGCAGCCAATGATCCGGATGGAAGTCTAAATGACCTCGGCATATTTGGTGGTCCAAAAGCAGATGAATTTCATGCAGTAAGGATGCCTCGATTCCTGCATGAGCAACGAGGTGAGGATATTGAGGATCGAGTATTTTTTGAGAATATGGATGACTATTGCCTGATTGGTCCAGATGATATTGTTCTAAACCGACAAAGAGAAACTACCATTTATCGAGACACATACCATCTTACGGGAAACCTGAATGTAAGACAGAATGACTTGTTGACTATTCAGCCGGGTACTTTAATTAAGGTTGCTCGAGGTAAGGGCATCGATGTATCCGGAGGCTCGATTCAAATCAATGGTTCTGCGACACGCCCAATAAATATACAGTCGTTAACCGAGAACAAATGGAATGGCATCAGAATTGACGGGAACTTAAGCAGAAGCTTGCTGGACCACTGCAATATATCAAATGCAATTATTGGTATTAATTTTTCTGATGCAGGCTCCGCTCAGAATCCGGCACAACTTTTAAACATCAATGTGAGTAAATGTGACTTGGCAGGTATCAAGATTTTCAATTCGCGAGTCGCTTTTGGCGTAGATATGGCTCCAAATTCATGGAATTATATCAAAGATTGTGCAGAATTTGGCATCATTGTTTCGACGTCCGATCCAGACGATATACTGATAACCAGTACACAGATAAACAACTGCGGTACCGGTTTGATTTTGTTTGATGCAAATCCTATAATTGAGAATTGCCACATATTCGAGAGCCGAGGAGCCGGGATTGTTGCTCATACGGGTTCACTACCAAACTTGACACCGATAGATTTCAGAGCAAACACAATTTGCGACAATGGTGATCACGAGATAAAATTATACACAGGCAGCAATCCCACCATCAGCAACAACAACATTATTGACATTGATGGAGAAGATCCGGATGATCTGGCAATTTGGGCGCACTTTTCTAATTTACCCATCAACGCTGGTGGCAATTTTTACGGGCTTCCCGCTGATCAAATAAATGAATCATGGTTTTCTGGTCCGAACATATTATGGGATCCACCATTAGATGAACGATTGCCGGGCATAGATAACAATGATCCAAACCGCAGGGAATTGATATTTGAGTTATGGGAAGCAGATCTATTCCGAGATGTTGCCCT
>JABGPL010000120.1 GCA_018644935.1 Calditrichota bacterium
AATTCCCAGTATGAACAGTAAGCCCGAACCGATTGCCCGCCCAACGAGCAGCATCCGGTTCGGGCTCAAATCCTTCAACAACGTATTGGTCTTTCAATACTGAGAGGAATTCACCTGTGCTGCAACCGCCATCGAGGATTTTTGCACCAGGTTCAACGATTTTGTTGACCAGACGCTTCTTCCAGGCAAGTGCATAGGTACGTGCAAGGCGATAAGCACGATCAAAAATTCCCTTTGGCTTTTCAAGTGACTGGAAGGGATCGTAGCCTTCCTCCTGATATGCCGATTCCATCTCTGTCTGTGAAGGTCGCGGATTCAAAAAGATCAAACCGCATCCTGAACATTTATACAATTGAAAGTTCAGGGACCGTGGTTCATTAAATCTGTCACCACAGTTTATGAACAGCTTTGATCCGGTATCCTGCGGACAGATCGGGCAGAATACTTCTTCACTGAAGTCCAGCAAAATTTATTAACTACTTTCCAGGTGTACGCCAGTCAGATGAAGGTAGAAAATATGTGCGAATTCCCAGTGTTAAGAAAGCACCGGAGAAATCAACGCCAAGAGTTGAATTGCTGGCGCTGTTTTTATACACAGATTCTTCAGTTCCCTGATTGTTCTCATAAATGAGTTCCCCGACATTGGCAAATCTTCCACCCAACCTAATATTTAAGAAGTAAGTCTCTGAAAGGGGAAGTTCTAAACCAGCAGCAATTATAAAACCGAGTGCTGTTCCATTCGCATCATCGAAACTGCCAGAAGGATTAGCTCCTCCCTCGGAATTGATGATTGAGATTGAACGGTCAAGTGATGCTCGGTAAATAGCAGGACCGATTTGGAAATCAAGATCAAGATCTTTCCATGTGAAGTACCAGACAGGAGTTATATAAAGTTCCCAACCGGAAACTGTTTGCTCAGCCCAGCTCTCAGCACCCAAACCACCTGGGAAGAAAGCGTTCGTGCGGTATTTTTCTGTCATAACTACAGGTACGCCAGCCGCAAGTGAATTGAAGCCAAACAACCATCCGTAGTTTTCTTGTGAGCGATATGAAAAACCGATTCCCAATTGAGTACCAATATGAATCGTTTTTTCATCTGCACCCATAATCGCAGGATTGATAAAATCCGGATGAGGAATGAAATCATTCACATCCTGCATAGCGTAAAATCCGCCGCCTAATTTAAACTCAATGCCGTACTTCTTCGTATTCAAGTTTTCACCTGCCTGGGTACTGCCAGCAGTAATAAGAAGCAGCGTTAAAACAATTGCCAATACCCCAACCAAATTACGCATGGTTGATGCCTCCATGTAGGTTTCTATAAGTTGTTCCCCGCCTGTTGACTGTTTACGTAGTAAGCAGGGGTCATGTTCAATCCGTTTGAGCTTGCAGCTCTTTCCAGGTGCGACGCTTCTTTACAAAGTACTGCCAAGCAATCGACAGAGGGTAAAGATGTGTCAACAACTGACTATCTGGTATTTTTCTAAGCTTCTGGGCTTTCCGTCTGGTCTTAATAAGATAAGGCAAAGAACCCCAGAACCAAAACCAAGATACCATTACCGCCCTTAATCTTACAAAATCTATCTTTATAATCGAGAAAACAAGCAATGCAACGTCAAGAACTCCTCGAATTAGAAAATTCCTTAACAAAACGGGGAAACTGAAATTGCGAAAAAGCATTGCAAGACTGTTTCTCTGATTTAGATAAGCCTTCATAAAGGAACCGCTAAGGATTGTTAAAGCTCCATGATGCCATGCCAGAGCTTTTGGAATAACCATTATTTTAAATCCCATTAGCCGGATCCGCCACTGCATGTCTATCTCTTCCATATGAGCAAAAAACTTTTCATCGAGACCACCAGATTCTAGGTATATGTCCCGACGTACCATTAGTGCCGCTCCAGCACCCCAAAATATTTCCCGTTCGTCCTCGTATTGTCCGAGGTCTTCTTCTAAAGTATCAAATACACGCCCGCGAGCGAATGGAAATCCATATATATCCATCTCACCTCCAGCAGCAGATGAATAATCGAAATATCCTTCTTTAACTAAGGAAAGAATCTTCGGTTGACAGGCTGCAATCGTATTGTCCGATTCCAACCGATCAGAAAGAATCCTAATAGTATTTTCATCAACAAGAGCGTCATTGTTAAGGAGAAATATATATTTGCCAATTGCAGTTTCCACACCTCGATTGCAAGCAGCAGCAAATCCTAAATTGCACTCATAGCGCAATGTATGCACATTCTCAAGTATACTCAGAGTATTTTTATCAACGTCGTCAATTGGACCATTGTTGACAATTATGGTTTCAAGATCCACACCATCAGACAATTGCAACGAAGTAAGGCATTCTCTGAGTATCTTTATTCCTCCAGCATGAGGAATTATTACGCTAACGGAAAGCAATTTCTATGCCCGTGTTGTATCGAATCCTCCGATTGATGACCTATTGCGTTTTATTCTCCATTAAGGAAGCCAAACGATCCCTTTTGTTTTGCATTTCAGCATCTGAAGGATACGCCCCAAGCCAATCATTAACGAGAGTCATTGCCCGTTCATAGTTTCCTTTCAGTTGATAGTACTGGATCAAACCATCAACAGCTGCTTTGTCTCCTGGATCTGCCAGCCACATCGGCTCATAAATACTAAAAGCCAGTTCATTTAATCCAATTGACAATGCCAACGACGCTACCCGTACTTTGGACTGACGATCATTGTGTCTAAGGAGGAATTTTCTGAATATTTCCTGTGGGTAAGAATCATCATTACTCATTTGAAGCCAGATAGAAGCTATCTGCCGATAATTTTCGAGATCATCAAACTGATCGAGGCAAAAATCAAACATCCGTCTTGCACCAGCAGGATCAGCAGCTTCAGAAAGGTAAAATATCCCATATTCATAAGCCTGTTGAATAGATAAATTGTCATTGTTAGTTATCGCATCAAGTCGTTTCTTCATTTCTTCAGGCTTTCCAAGCATAGCGTATATGCGACCAATCTGAACAGCGATAACATCCATCTTTATTGGGAAGATTTCCTCCGGGATCTGATATTCCATAAATTCGAGTGCAGTCAGAGCTTTCTCGTAAGAGGATAGAGAACTGATTATCTCAATTCTTTGCTCAAGTGGCATGTCTGCTCGTGCGAGACTGGTGGCTCCTACAAGACTACTGTCTCCATTATCCTGGACACCCTGGATGTATTGGAAGGCAAGCTGGATTAATCCCTGTCGATAATTACCGAGTAGTTTCTGGATATTATTGTTAAAATAGACATCAGGATCATTTACTCCGCGATACTTATACCTATTGAACATATTTTCTTCAATCATAGCACTGTTAATCAGTGGGACTGGGGTAGGGTGGAGCTTAAAAGCCAGTCCTTCCATTGAAAGAAAATTCTTACTCAGATCACGTATATTCCTTAAACCCAATAGATTTGCATCTGAGACAGTAACTGCAAAATAGATTGGTCGTTCCCAGTTATTAGTAGCAAGTGTATTTAAAATCATCATATCCTGAACTTTCAGGAAATGTTCCATTGCTCCAGCCGCACCGACCGGGTATGATAGAGTTGCAGGCACATCCCAGACCAACTTGGGAGATTCGGGAGTTGGTCCATTAATAGAGACCTTTCGAACCTGTTGCCAATGTCTGTCCATCAAGCCGCTAACATCTCGTGATTCAATCACATTATCGATGTAGCTGTCTGTAATCTTAGGGGGCATTGGCACTTTCGGGTATTTATCCCGGATTTGCCGGATAAACCAGCCTGTATTCAGCAAACTAAGATTCGCGACCCGAACATCCGTGCGAACACCTTCAACTACCTGCAGGTACCACAATGGGAAAGTATCATTGTCTCCATTGGTGTATAAAATTGCATTTGGTTCACAGGATTCAAGCAAATTGTACGAATAATCCCAGGCAACGTAATTTCCGCTTCTGTCATGTTCCTGGTAATTTTTCACCCACAGATGAGCCGGAACAATGAGTAAACATATAATAGTCACAGTCGATGCAAGTACATTAATTCTGATTTTCTTAAAAGACTCATGTACCAGTTCGATTATTGTTGTAACTCCAATGCCTATCCAGATCGCAAAAGCATAAAACGAACCAACATAAGAGTAGTCTCGTTCACGTGGTTGTGGATCGTCCTGGTTTACGTATAGAATAATTGCTAAACCCGTCATGAAGAAAAGTAAACTTACAGCAATTGCACCTTTCTTTTCCTTATAGAAGTGATGGACGGCACCGAGTATGCCCAAAAGCAATGGAAGCGCGTAAAAGTTTTTGGCTTGAGTTCCGACAAACTGCCAGTTAAAATATCGGATATACATCTTATTGATCTGATAAGACCAAAATGGAGCTTTTCTTTCAAACATAGTCGCAAACAGGCTCTCTGAACCATACTGTTCGCGATTGAGATAAGCTAAGAGTCCGCTCCAGGTCTCGGGATCATTCTCATCGAGAAATGGATCCAATCCAGATCTGATGATAACAAACATATAGGTGGAATAACCAATAATAACTAACAGCAGAGACAGTGCTGAAAAAGCCGGGATTCTTTTATCGTGACGAATGAAGTATATTGACAACCATGAAAGTACTGCCAAAAGCACGACAACCGACCATACTCCAGTCTTTTTTACAAGTAAAGGCAAACCCTGGATGGTGGTGGGATATATTGTAAATAAAATCAAGCTCCCGATGACACCAATTACAATAAAATTACCAAGTGTTATTGGTCTTTTTTTGTAGGCAATCAAATAAGTTATTGCAATCAATGTGAGTACGTTCAAAAGGTGAATACCACTTGATAATCCAACAACGTAAAACAGAAACAGAAGTATTCTGTTTCCCCGGGGCACATCGGAGTAGTCCATCCAAACTAATGCGAGATAATACGCCAATGCTGTAAAAAACAAGCTCCCGGCATAAACCTCAGCTTCGACTGCATTAAACCAGAAACTGGTCGAGAATGCTAACGATAAAGCACCTACAGCGGCACTGCCATAAACAGTGATCATATCCCCAAGCGATTCCTCTTTCCCTCTCCAGGTTCTGATAATACGAACAATAGAAAGATAGAGAAGAAGTATCGTGAATGCCGAGAAAAGTGCAGAAACAAGATTTACACGATACCCAATATTCTCACCAAGGGGCAACATTGAGAAAAGACGCCCTAATAATAGGAAGAGGGGTGCTCCAGGTGGATGTGGCACTCCGAGAGTATATGAGGCAGAAATAAACTCTCCGCAATCCCAGAAACTCGTTGTCGGTGCAATAGTGGCAAGAATATTCACAAGGACTATTATGAAAATTATTGCTGCAACCGTCTTATGTGCTGTTAGTCTAATTGTCCTTTCCTTCAAGTAGTTTTCGAATTGACTTCAGCACATTAAGTGCTTTTTCAAGAGTATAAATTTCATCCTGACAAATTAGCAAAATCCCATGGAGAATGCAAGCCGTTTCAATTGTGAGCGATATTCCAGTTGTATTATTTGACGCTTTAAGCGATGAATATGTTCCTGTTACAATATTAGAGATATTTAACTGTAGTAATAAATGATAATTAGGGTGAAAAATATGAAGAATCAGAATTAGGTCGAATTAAAGGAATATCTTCGTTATTTTAGGGTAATACTGCATTCTATTGCTCGTTCTAAAATAAATGTGCTTCTTTTCAAATAGAAGATCGCTTGCACAGGGACTTGACAATAATTACTTTATACTGCGGTAATTTTGATTCCTTGAACGTCTCAACAACTGTTGAGTTTTAGTTGCTTTGAAGCTTTAAAACAGCATATTTATCAGGAGTTTATCATGTCACAAAGATCTGCCTTTAGACTTTTGCTAATCTGTCTTCTATTAACAGGATTTAGCATTTCTTCAACAATAGCCGATGAAGTCGGTGCTGCAAACTCATCCATTCGGAACTCAGAAATCTCAAATACAAATCCCAACAGGGATGATCCACAGATTTCAGTAGACCCGATAGAACTAATCAGCGAACTCCTAACCGGTGAAAATCAGGGATTTGTTGTAGAAATCTTTAATGAAGGTGATGAAGACCTAATCTACACAACAGAAATTGCAATCATTGATGAACCAGAGAACCGCATAGTTCGTGGTCCCCGAAGAGATGAACCTCAATCGAGATTCGCCTTCTTCCAGGATGGACCTGCGTGGGGTGGTGATTTAGGGAACATAGTTCTCGATCAGGTAGAGGGATTAGAATATGATCGCTTTGTTTCTGATGAATTTGCTGATTTCCCCATAGATGATTATGGCGTGTTATGGATCTGCCACAGTGAACAGAGAGATCCATTCAACTCGGCATATAACGATAATCGTGAGAGGATTGAAGAGTGGGTCGATCAAGGTGGATCATATTATGCGTCTACAGGTACAAACCAATATAATGTTGTACCAATCCATCCGGGTGGTTTGACATACTCACGCGACGGTAGTTCAAATGGAACGGTCAGAGTTAGCAACGATCCTGGAAGCGAAGACTATAATTACCTGGCAGAGCTCATGGATTGGCAACAGGATGAAACCGTTCTGCGAGGTAGTGCTTTGTTCCATGTTCATTATGCACAAGCCGACATCGATCAAATAGAAAATAGTGGTTGGAATCAGGTGATAGTATCTCTCGAAGGTCAGGATGTTCCCGGCATTGTCGTTTACGAATATGGAAGAGGATACTGTGTTGTGGCTGGTACTACTGATGGTCACCAGCACCAGAGTTTTGCCAATCCACCAGATTGGGGGTCGGCTGGAGAAGAGTTATGCTATTATCTTGATCATCTTGCCAATACATCTCAATGGGTTTCTGTTGATCCCGCAAGCGGCGAACTTGAACCGGGGCAATCTGTTGATATGATTGTAACCCTTGATGCAACAGGGTTAATAGGTGGAGAATATGAGTCAGAAGTTAGAGTTCATTCTAATGATGGTGAAAACCCGGAAGTGGCAGTCAGCATATTCCTTGAGGTAACGGGAGCTCCGGATATAGATGTTGAGTGGGATCGAGATTTTGGATACCCGGATGTGGTTGACTGGGATTTAGCCTTTTTGGACCTGTTCATTGGTAATCCTTATGAGATTAGCGTATTTATTGTGAACATTGGAACAGATGTTCTAAGTGTAGAAGCAATCGACTTCCAGGGGGGAGGAGCAGAATTTTTCAGTGCAGATCGGGTTGATAACTTTGAGCCTATGGGTCCTGGTGATGAAGAGGAAATTATCCTGACACTCAATGCAGACGAAGCCGGCGATTATGAAATTGTTATGGTGGTAACATCAGATGACCCGGATCAGGAGGATTTTGAAGTATTCCTGCATGGCTCGCCCGGTGCACCACCGATAATAAATGTTGAACCTGATGCAATTGAAGACGAAATACTTGGAGCGGAGCAACATGAACACCTCGCTAATATAGAGAATATTGGAGAGTCCGATCTCAGGTTTGAAATAGGGGTAGAAATCGTTGCAGAACCTGATAATGACAGGTCATTTCGCAGTGTTAGAAACAGTAGTACTCGTTCAGGACCATTTCGTGATGATCCTGGTGATTTGATCGCTGAATTTGCACCCCCAAATGGTGGTGTAAACCAATACAATTCCGGTTTGGCATGGGATGATGATAACGGATTTATGTGGATTACACAGTGGAACAACCCTTACAGGTGTGTTGCAATTGACCCGAATGATGATTATCAGGTAGCGGCCCAGTTCAACGCTCCAGGTGGGAGTATGGGAGCGGACTATTATCAGGGGGCAGTCTATATTGTTAATTGGGCAAACAGATTTTTATTCAGATTTGACACCGAAGGTCAAAACCTCGGAAACCTGAATGTCCCAATTCAACCAACAGCAATATCGATAAATCAGGAAGAAGGCTGGCTTATTCTCGAAGATGCAGGTGGTAATCGCGATTTGATCATTTATGATCTTGAGGATAACCTGCAGGTCATCGGTCGAATCAATAATTACAGGAATTTCCTCAATAATGCCTTCACCAGAAGTTTGGAGTGGGTAGAGGCCCATCCAGATGGCCAACTCTGGGTTAATACTCGCCGAAACGAAGGTGGGAATACAGTTTGGCAGATTGCCGTTGACGAGGATGATTTCCAGGCAACAGAGCTTGTACAGAGTTTTAATACATTCCCCGCCGGAAGTGGTCAGGAATGGGATGGACTTGGTCATGACGGTGAAAACCTCTGGGCGAGCAGCTATGGTAGCAACCTGGTTAGAATTGTTGATGATGGTGTTACTGAGCTAAATTGGATTTCTATTGATCCAATGGAAGGGCAATTAGAAAGTGAGGCAGACGTTGACATCATTGTAACACTGGATGGAACGGGCTTGTTTGGTGGTATGTACGAAGCTGAAATCCAATTATTTTCAAACGATCCCGAGAATCCACAAGTCGATATATTTGTTTCATTGACTGTGGAACCTGCCCCTGATGTTTTCGTCGAATGGCCAGGTGAAGCTGGATTTGGTGAAGAGGAACCATTAATTGATTGGAACATGTTCCACCCAGACATTTTCACCGGAGAAGTCTATGATGTTCCAGTAACTATTATCAATGATGGAACAGACGTTCTCATTATCCATGATATTACTTGTGAAGATGGACATTTAACAGCAGACCCAACAGATTTTGAGGTCGAATTCGGCGAAGAAGCCATTGTGAACTTCACTTTCACAACTGATGAGACTGGTGAATGGAATGAAGTTATGACGATTGATTCAAGTGATCCTTACAAAGAACAAATAGAAATTGTGTTACATGCGGAAGCATTTGATCCACCAATAATTGATGTGGATGTAAATGAAATTGGAAACGATCTCATTAGTGGAGAGAATTCTGAGCACATCGTTAATATATCCAATATTGGAAATGCAGAGCTCAGGTGGGATACCAATCTCGAAATAATCGAGGGTAATCTCAGAGACAATCTCAAACAGAGAAGAATCAGAAATGCAGGCCCAGTTGCGGATCATATATTTCCTCCAACTTCAGGAATAAAAGCCGATGATCCGGGATGGAATGATGGGTCTATCAACGGTATTAATCAAAATGATGTTAAAGACAAATATGAGAATCCACCACACCGCGATGAACCATCAGGAAGAGGTATCTTAATTGCTGAACGTTGCGGTTGGAATAACTGGGATTTTGAACAGTATTTCACCAACATTGATGGCTTCGAGTATGATCGATTCCGCACCTGGAACGATGTTGCTGATGTTGACTTCACCGATTACGACATCATGTGGATTGGCAACTATGAGACTGAAGCATGGGTGGCAAATTACAACCGTAACCTTGAAAGAGTGGAAGAATTTGTAGATCGAGGAGGGGCTTTATACCATACATCTGGCACAAACTTCCATAATACAAGACCCATTAATCCTGGTGGTTTGGTTTATTCAGGAAATGCATCTCAAAACGATTGCCCAATTGTTCTGGACCCTGAAGATAATTTCCTTATCAATTATATGGATGAAAATGATCCGTTCGATTGGGATTGGGGCATAGGTCAGAGACTGCATGGCAGCGGAAATGCACATGGCACATTCCTTGAAAGGCAGCTCGATGATATCGACAACAGTGATTGGTACGAAGTAATGGCTGTTGGAAATCCGCTCGATGAACCAATACTCGTAACATATCAGTACGGGCAGGGATTCTGCCTTGTCGGAACAATTCTCGATGGATATCTACACGCAAGACCCCAAGAGTTTCAATGGGGGAGAACTGGTGAAGCAGTGATCTGGTACCTTGATTTCTTATCAGGTTTCTCACGTTGGGTTACCTGGGAACCTTCTGGTGGATCGCTCGAACCTGAAGCTGATATTGATATTGTTGTTACTCTTGATGCTACTGGTCTCTACACCGGATTATATGAAGCGGATTTACATATACTCTCAAATGATCCGGAAAATTCAGATGTTGTAGTATCAATATCTCTCGATGTAACTGGATTCCCCTTAGCTGACATAACCTGGCCTGAATCATGGGGTCATCCTGATATTGCAGTCTGGAATGAAAGCTACGACGAACTATACGCAGGTGGGCCGTATTCTCTACCGTTCAACTTCAAGAATGTTGGAACTGATGAGTTGACAATCATTGATGTCGAGTCGAATCTCGGAGTATTTACAACAGACTGGGATCCGGAGACTCAGAGTCTCATTCCCCCCGGGGAACAAACAATTGTTAACATAACCTTCAATTCAGATGAGGATAATGTTTACGATGCATTTGTTACCGCGACTTTCGGTGACGATGTTGAACCTATTGAGATCTGGGTATCCGCAGAATCTTTTTCTCCACCAATTCTTATTGTAGAACCGGACCAAATTCATGTAGATCTTCCTACAGGAGATATGCGAGAATTTATAGTTGACCTTGTTAATGACGGAGAAGCAGACTTGCGCTGGTGGTCAGATAAGTTAATTATCGAAGAACCAGAGGATGCAAGAGATAATTCATCAAGGAGAATGCGTAGTACATCAGCTGACCAAGGTCCGAAAAGAGATGAACTTGGTGACCAACTGGGAATATATGGATGGGACAATGCTGGTGCAAACAGATACAAGAATGCTGCTTACGACCACAACAACGAGTGGATGTGGCTTGCAACCTACAGTCCAAACTGGATCAAGGCAATTTCGTTCGACGAAGATTATGAGAATTTTAACGATGAAGTAGAAGATTTCCAACCTGGAGGTAACCCAATGGATATTGCATGGTTGGATGGCAGATTGTTTGTAATCCACTGGGCAAATCAGGCTCTGTATAGATATGATGCTGATGGGAATAACCTCGGGGAGATCAATTTCCAGTTCAGACCTTGTGGAGTAGGTGCAAGTTTTGAAATGGGATTATTGTTCGTACAGGAAGATAATCCCAATAACAACCGCGATATCCATGTATTGCAGATGAATGAAGACGGGGAGGTTGAGGAACAAATCGGCTTAATTGATAATTACCGTCCATTGATGGGTAACCAATGGAGTCGTAACGTTGAATGGGTCGATGATCATCCCGATGGACAACTCTGGGTTCATACCAGTACTCGTGAACTTCACCAATTCTCAATTGACACCAACGACTGGCAAGCAATAGACCGTGTTCAAGTCCTACAAAATTTCGGTGGTAACCAGGAATACGGCGGTGTTGCGCATGACATGAACAACCTCTGGCATGGCGGTTGGGATCAGAACGAATATGTAATCATCGATGACGGAGTTGAGGAAATTCGATGGCTGAGTTGGGAAGAAAAGAGTGGACTTATCGAATCTGGTGAATCGGAAGACGTTATCGTCACCATCAATTCGGATGGTCTGATCGCCGGTGATTACATCGCTGATTTAAACATCTACTCCAATGATCCAGATTTCCCAAATGATATTCCGGATGTAGCTATCAGGATTACATTGAGCGTCGTGGGTGTACCAAATATAATTGTACTTCCTGGTGGAGATGGATTTGATCCTCTCGATTTTGAGAGAGTTTATTTTGGCTATCCGACATCACGAATTGTTACAGTATTCAACGATGGCACTGATGATCTTGAGATATCTGAGGTGATTTCCGACGGTAATCCGGATTGTTACGTCGAAGAGGATGATATTGCAAACCTCATAATCCGTCCTGGAGCAGAGGCTCCACTGAATATTTGGTACAACGCTGATCCTGAAAGACCTGGTGTGCAGGAAGCGAGACTGCGATTTATGACAAACGTTGAGGATTGGGAAGAGGGATATCCCCTTGACGTAATTGTAAGTGAAGGTGCAATGGAATCACCAGTACTGGAAATTGACCCTCAAGAATTTGGGATAGCCCTGAATGAGGGAGATGCTGAAGAAGTAGTCACTAATGTTTCAAATACTGGTGGAAGCACACTTTGGTTCAGCACAGACACTGAATCTATTCGCGAACCCGGAGATGAAAGAGATGATGGTCTGCATCGTCGAATTCGCAGTGTTGAACAATCCATAATTCCTGGCAGAGATCTGCCAGCCGACTGGATTTCTGTTGACCCGGCTGAAGGCGAAATAGATGCAGGCGGTGATTTGGATGTTGTATTCATAGTGGATTCAGATGGCTTAATGGGTGGTGAATATGTCGGTAATGTTCATTTCCTCTCGAATG
>JABGPL010000121.1 GCA_018644935.1 Calditrichota bacterium
TCACTGAAAACAATTATATGATCACAACATTCGCGACGGATCGAACCGATAACTCTTTCGCAGTAAGCGTTCTGCCACGGGGACTTGAAGGCAGTTCGAACTTGTTTGATCCCAGCAGAGTTAACACGCTGTTTGAAATCAGCACCGTAAATTGAATCATTGTCTCGAATCATGTATTTGGGAGCATTATCCCAAGGGAATGCTTCGATGATCTGCTGCCCTGTCCAGGCTGCTGAAGGCGAGGCCGTGACATTGAAGTGAACGATCTTCCGTCGATCGTGAGATAGAACGACCAATACAAACAGTAATTTGAAGGTGATAGTCGGGACGACAAAAAAGTCGATAGACGCTGTGTTGTGCATGTGATTGGTGAGAAATGTACGCCAGGTTTGGGATGGAGGCTTTATATGCTTCTTCATATATCTTCGAACAGTTGCTTGTGAAACTTCAAATCCCAGTTTCAGTAATTCACCGTGAATTCTTGGTGCTCCCCATAGATTATTGGCTATACTCATATCACCTATAAGTTTTCTAATCTCAGAATCAATACCAGGTCTACCAAGTTTATTACGACTTTTCCATCTCCAGAAAAGCTTGAATCCCTTGCGATGCCAGCTGATAACTGTTTCTGGTTTCACAATTGTGATAACTTGACGCCAATTATCCAGGAAACGTGAGAATATAACAAACAGTGCTCTATCAGATGTTTGCAATCGTGGTCTCTTTGCATTACGTTGAAGAATAGATATCTGATGTCTTAACAGTAGGTTCTCAAGTACTAAATGTTTGCGAGTGGAAAAACAATTAACAATTGATTTCAGCAGGATTTTGAGTGAATCTTTCATAAATTAAAGATATCACAACAAACGATGAAACCCAATGCTGATGGGGCGGATAGAATAAAGACCAGGGACAGGCTGGTGGATGGGAGGAATTCCTCCTTATGGTTATGATCTGGCTTATTATGACGGCTCAGGGCAATATTTATGTACTGTACGCTTCATGGAGGATGGTTCAAAACAGGTCTTGGATCAGGATAGTAACGTTACACGAACTGTCCCGAAGGGTGAGCGATTGCAGTTTAGCAAGCGTGATAAGTCTCGCCTTGCGTTGGGACATCCGAACCGGATCAAGTATGTAAAGCAGATTTTTGATTGGTATGTTCTGGAAGGAGTGGGTTACAAGGGTATCGCTGATCGGCTTAATAAAGCCGGTGTGTTAACTCCGATGGGCGGTCGACGGAGAACTTCAAAAGAAGCAAAATGGTGCTCAACAACTATCATGTCGATCATCCAGAACCCGGTATATACCGGTGATATGGTCTGGAACCGGTTGTCGTTTGCAAAGTTTCATAAGATATCTGATGGGAAAGCAGTTCAGACACGGAACTTCCCGGGGCATGGACCTTACCCCAATGGTCAGGAAGACTGGATCGTTCACAGAAACGCTCATCCTTCCATTATCACTCGCACACGCTTTGAACAAACTCAGAAACGTCGAAAAGCAACAGCAAAATATGGTTATGCAAATACGCACAATGTGGGCAGAGGTGCCCGGTCACCTTATCTGCTAACTGGACTAATTCATTGCACTCATTGTGGACATAAGTGGATCGGATACACCGTCAATAAAGGTCGACGCCGTAAAGATGGATCAAATGTAAAGACGCTGTATTACGCCTGTAGTGGGTATGTCAATAAGGGCAAATCTGTATGTCAAAGGCATGTTGTTCGCAAGGATTGGCTTGAAGAATGGATTGTCGGTAAAATTGAGGAGATGTTGAAGGAACATTTTGGAACGCCGGAGGGGCTTGCGAATATGCGCCGAATGGTCGAAGAAGAGATTGAAAGTTCTGTCCCTCAGGTTGTTGATGAGCTGGACACTGTTGAGGCTCGCAAACGGGAAGTCAAGCAGACAATCACCAACCTGATCGAGAACCTGACCTCGACTAACAGAGAATACGTTGATGCCAGATTGGTTGAGTTGAAACGGGAACTGACGGTGCTGGAATCCAAGAGTCTTGAACTGGAATCTGCCGGAGCTGAGAAGACCAAGATCGGACACGTGATTGATCAGGCAGTAGAGTTGGCAGGAGAGTTCAAGACTGCATTCGCTGAAGGATCGATTGAGGAGAAAAGGTTGTTCCTGAGAGCATTCCTGAAAAAGATCGAGCTCGATCCAGTGGCAGGAAAAGGGCAGGCGATGTTGATTGTATTGCCTGGGATGCAGAATTCGGATAGTCCTGTAAATGAAGAATCATTGAGAATTGAAATATCGTGATTCCTGTTTAACCTACAAACCTCTACCGTTCAAAAGGTTCTGACGAAGTACACATCAAACGCAATATTGAAAGGGCGGATGGACTAAAGACCATGGACAGGTGGTTCTCTCTGTGCCTGACATATAATACGCTCTAAACTCCCGGAAATCAATAAGGAGTTTGACATGAAAAACAAAGTAGCCATTTTTGCAATTATTATCTTTGTATTTTTGGGACAATTTGCAAATGCACAAACTTACATTGCAAACCAAGTTGTTTTTGATGCAATGTTCGCAGCAGCTCCAGCTGGAGAAATTACCTTTGAAGATGGTGCAGGGGTGTTTCCATATATATTTGGTGTTAATGATCCTTTAGAGGATCCACCACTAGTTGAAGATGTAGAATTTACCATCGATGCTGGGGAGATATTACGAATTGACCCAGATACAGAGGTCCAATTTGCTGCAGAAGTAATTCTTATTGTTGAAGGTGAGATAATCGATTCAGAAGAACCAGGTCTCGGTGATGAAAAACTGTTCACCAGATTTGTTGATGGTCAAAATGAAGATGATGCCTGGCAATGCATCAGAATCAATGGAAATGATAACGATCCTGATGATGAGGATGGTATTATTGAATTAACACAAGCCCGATTTGAAGGTGGAGGCTGGGGTCCGGACCCTGATGAGGGTGAATGTGACTGGAGAGGATTGATTGTTTTAGCTGCATTTGAAGATGAAGCTGAAGCGGTGGACCTCAACGGACATCCGGTTTTGATCCTAACAGATTGTTTCCTTCAACGCAGTGAACATAATGGCATTGTTGTTGAGTCCATATTAGATTGTGATCTTGCAACAATTGTATTAACCCGGTGTGGAATTGGCAACGAAGATGAAGGAGATGAAGAGGATCCTGATATGAGAATTCTGGATAACGGAATAAAAATTGGTGACGAGGAGGAGCCGCTTATTTGGGATATCGAATGTAGTTTCACATCAACTGATACATGGGTGAGATGGTGTGGTGCCAACGGTTTTTATTGTTTTGATGGAGCAGGTTTTACTGATAATCTCGACATAGATTATTTATTTGAGAGCTCTGATCCGACAAATATCCTTTCAAATTATAGCGATAATGGCACTGAAGTTGATGGCTGTGGAATTTTTTTCATAAATCCACATGAAGAAGAATGTGACGCAAACCCCGATCCATATACGGTTATCGAGATTATAGATACCAACGTAGAAGAAAATACGTGGGATGGGATTCGGTTTAAAGACAATGAGGCAACCGTTAATATACATCGAAATGAAGTTCATGAAAATGCTGAAAGAGGTATATATTTCGATTTTGCCTGCTTATCAGGTCTTGTCCACATATATAACAATTACGTATGGAATAACGGATGGGAAGGCATCGCCACCTTTAAAGGTAATAACCAATATGTAGCAATCTATATTCGTGGTAATTTAGTTGAATCCAATGCCTTTGTTGGTGAAGCAAATTTACGAGCAGATGCCAATTGGTTAGCTAACTGGCAAAGATGTGCTAATATCCGTATACATGGTCAATTTGGTTCTTCAGAAATAATTCCAGGAGACGATTGGGGATTGCTTGAACAAGAATGGACAATGATATGCAATAATACTATCATTGACGGTATCACCGGTATGTCGATTGAGGATTTGAGTGAGGCTGAAGGAGAAAATGCTATGGACCCAAGATGGGTTTCGGTACATAACAATATTCAATATGGAGCACAAGAAGACGGGCTTCGCCTTGAGGATTACTGGAATGGAGAGGGTGATGTACCTGGAGTTTTAATATACAACAACAACTTTTGTAACAATGGCTCTGACGGTATTTGGATTTCCGCTCGCGTTCCTGGTGAGGACGATGATGATTTTGGGGCAAAAATAAAGAACAACATCCTGTTCAACAATACCGATGATGGAATCGATAACGATTCCGACGATCAAGATGTTGTATTTAGTCATAATGGGTTTGATGATAACGGAACGAATATGGAAGGCTGTCTCGCTTTCGAACCCATCCTGATGGATCCTTTGTTTGTCGATGCCGTTGATGACTTGGATGGAGTTGATTTTCACCTTCGCTGGGATTCACCAATGATCAACCGTGGTGCAGTAGGTGATGACCTCTGGGATCCAGATGGTGATGAAAATTTCAGGAATTTTGCAGATGATGACAATCCTCACCCCTTTGACGAGAATATTGTTCAACGTGACGGAAGCCGCAATGACATCGGAGCTTATGGAGGATTCGGTGCTGTGGACGGAGGTTTTAGAGTTCTTCTGGATGAAGAAGAATGGGAGCCATATGAGTGGAATTTTGATCCATACTGCGCAATAAACGCCGACTGTGACGAACTTTGTAATGATAACCTGCCTGTTGATCCAGTTGACACGGGAACCAAAGTTTTTCTGGAATGGGATTATTATCGGGCTTCAGTTAGCTTTTCGGTCGAAAATGGAGAAGTACTGTTTATAGGTCCTGGAGACCAACAGGGCGATGATACAGATATGGATGGCGCGCAATTTGGTAATGGTGATGACGATGATCAAACCGCATATTTTGAGATCGAAGACAACTTAACATTCAAAATCGATGGCGAAATCCAATGTAATGGTGTCAATAATGGCAATAATGATGAAATCATTACATTTACAAGTTGGGGTGAATGGGTTGAGGGAACCTGGGTTGGTGATATTTGGTCTAAGATGAAATTCACTCTCTTGTCGGAAGTTGGGAGTAATATGTCCTTCACTGATATCAGCAGGGCATATACCGGTGTTTACTTCGGTCTTGTTCCAAATGATGGTGATGAACAAATCGAACTTGTAAATTGCGTAATATCCAATTGCCAGAATTATGGTGTGGATATTTACGATTCTAGAGTTGAGATGTCAGGTGAAGCACTTAATCGCAATGAAATCAGTGATATTGCCGAGGATGGGCAGACTCCCAGCCATATCGAAACAGGATTAAAAATTTCATCCTGCGATGATGAGGGTCCGGGAATGGGTGAACAAGATGTTGAAATAGTGCACACATTAATAACTGGCTGTGGATACGCTGAAGAAGACGCCATCTGGAAAAGTGGTGTGGAGTGTGGTTCGACAGATGCACTTTTTGACGATGTTACCATCACGGAAAATGGAACAGTTGGTATGTATCTATGGTCCTGCGATGCGAATCTTGAGATTATTGCTACCGGTGACGCTGCCGCAGATATTTTTAATAATGGTCAAGATTTTGATCCTCAAGGGGGAATTGACGGATCTGAAATCTATCTGGGCTGGGCTACAAACGGAACATTCGAATCTATAGATTTGTACGAAGAAGAAGCTACCCCGGGGATTCTTGTCTACAAGTCCGAAACCAATCAGAATAATATGATCACATTAACAGATTGTTTCTTTGGTGAAGATTTGGATCCTATTCCACCTGCAGGTTGGCCGGATGCCTGGTTTTTTTATAATCCGTTAGATGTTTTCGGAGATCACTTTACACTTGCAAATCCTGTGGACGATGAGATTGATAATAATGTAAGGAGTTACGATTATGCAAAAGATTTACTCGAAAATGGAGAAGCCCAACAGGCACTGGAAATTTCCGAATGGCTAATTGAATACGAGCCGGAATCTTCTGATGCAATAAGCTGTGTCCGATATCTTTTTAAATGTTATGAAGCTCTGGACATGGATTTGAACGACCTCAGACGGTATTATGCTTCAGTTGAGTCAGACAACAGAGGAGAGACTATCGGACGAGTGAGTAACCTGATGATCCCCAAAACTTTAGTCAGAGAGCGAAGGTTTGAGGACGCAAGTCGGGCATTTGCATCAATCATAGATAATCCCGCCGATGAAATTGAGGGTACAATGGCGAGTATCCATGAGCTTGAATTGGCAAATGCTCTGGGTGAGTTAGATGAGATAGATTCAGGAGGTAATTATCATCTTGCCCGGTCAAATTTGATTGGAAAATTAGACAGACTCGGTAGAGAAAAATCTAAAAAAACTGTCCCAACAGAGTTTTCAATTATTTCAGCCTATCCGAATCCGTTTAACTCGACTGTTTTAATTGGCTATGACGTCGGCCGGGAATCGGAAGTTAATCTTTCAGTATTTGACGTGTCAGGTAGAATGGTTGAAAATTTGTATCATGGCAATGCTGTTCCGGGTACATACAAAACATCCTGGCAAGCTCCGAATATGCCAACCGGAGTTTATATGGTCAGGCTGGAAACGATAGAAGGGGTGAAAAGCACCAAGTTAATGCTGATTAAATAATCCCCATTAAGAACTCATCTTCACCTGATGAGGAAAAAAGATTTGCTTGTCAGGTAGGACACCTGACAGGCAAATTAATCGTGCTGGCAGACGCCCTCGTCTGCCAGTTAAGAAAATGGTGTCAGGTGTCATCGAATTCTTTGAATTATTCAATGGTTATGCAGACTTGTCATTCCCGCAAAGGCGGGAATCCAGAATACACAACCACTTAGAAAGCTCATCTTTCCTGATAATCACAGGAAATGAGGAAAGATATGAATATTTCAAAGAACTCGTCCTCACCTGACGCTTAAGTAGTTGTTTTTCAAATCGGCAATGATGCCTGACGACGTTAAAAAGACATTCTAAGAGAGCCCAAATGTTTCCGGGCTTGAGTTATTTGTTTATATTGGGAATGAAGGTGCTTGAAGGCAATACCGATTTTCATCTAAATGCAAAAACTAATGATTAACACAATGAAACGATTAATTATTTTACTTCTGCTTCTGCTTTTTTCAGAGGCCGTTGCCCAAAACTCCCCCGGCATTGAGCTGGTATCCGAGCCGTTGGTAACGGGTTGGGCGAGTGATGTCAAGATTGTTGGCTCGAATATCTTCTTCTCAAATCGTTACGGTGTGGTTATTTACTCATTTGACACAGATAATCCCGAGCAGCCACCAGCCGAAGTCAGCCATTTTCCGACTCCGGGACTATCGGGTGGATTATGGATTGAGGATACATTAATGTATCTCTGTGATGACTATGCCGGATTACGAATTTACGATATTTCGGACTTAAGCAATGTAGTGGAGCTCAGCGTTTGCCCGGATGTTCGGGGTGCAAGAAATGTGAAGGTGCGAGACAACCTCGCTTATGTTATCCGATCAAGATATGGATTCTATATTATAGATGTCCAGGATCCTTTTAGTCCTGAACTTATTGGAGAATGGCGAAGCCCAGGTATGCATATGTCCCTCGAGGGAAGAAGTTTTGAACTCAAAGATGACCTGCTTTTTTGCGGTTTTGGTCGTCTTTCACACACTTTAGCAGTGTTCGACATATCTAATCCCACCAATCCAGAATTTGTACTCGAATATGATGGAGGTGAGTTTGATGATTTTTGTATTGTGGATGATGTTGCTTTTTTTACACGAAGTTTTCCTCGGGGGGAGAATCGATATGGGAGTTTTATCAGTTTATCAATAACTGATTTAGATGATATCCATGTGATAGAACAGATTAGAGGAAATCAACAACTTTATGTAAATGGTCCAATTCATTTTGAGGATGGCTTCGTTTACATTCATGGTTCCGGGGTACTAATATTTGATGTCAGAGATCCAGAAAACATGACTCTTCTATCTCGTAATGGGAGAAGACTTCCACCACCGGACGAAGTTCCACCTGTAGTAATGGGAGATTATGTTTTTGGTTGTGCAAAATGGCATGGGTTGTTTGGGATTGATTTCAGAGACTTTGATGAACCGGAGACCATTCACGCCTCCCTTTCTTATGGCAATCCTCTAAGAGTGCTTAAACAGGATGATTACCTTTATGTTGTTGACGGAATTTCTGAAGATTTTTCAGCGAATCGTTCAAGTCAATTCAAAATATTTTCTATTGAGGATATAAATAATCCGGTGCAGGTAGCAGTTTTTGATTATTCAGATATTGAATTATCACACATTTCTGTAAAAGATAATTATGCATTTTTAGCCCCCGGATCATCCAGCGATAGATACGAACTCATGGTCTTTAATATTGATGATAGTGAAAACCCTGAGTTAGTTGCAACTTTGAATTGTAGTGGTAGAGATATGGTGCATGTTGATGACCTTTTGTATTTTGGTGGGACTGGGGCCGTGCTGATAATATCTGTTGCGGACCCAGCAAATCCGGTGACAATCACACGTTTTGAATTTGGAGAGCGATATGATGATCGATATAATTCATACGGAATTGCGATATCCGGTGATCTGATGTACACCTCTGGCACGATACCAGTAGGTGAGGGGAATAGCTGGGAACCGGGTTTATCAATTTGGGATAAATCCGACCTGAATAACATTCAATTTGTCGGAGAGTGTGCGTTAAGAATTGACAGTGCCCGACGAATCGCATTGTATAATAATTACAGTTATATATCATCAAGTCTCGGCGGATCTGGTATATCCGTTGTAGATATGACCGATCCATCAAATCCTCGCGAGGTATTATATATGGATGATATAGAACATGCGACGAATGTGGAGGTCTTCGATGATCTATTGTTTGTTCTTGAACTCTATATCGGAGTAAAGATTTTCAGCCTTGAAAATCCGGATCGTCCGGAACTGATCGGGCAGTACGATACTCCCTCAATGCCAAAAGGTATTGATGTTGACCTCGCAGAAGGCTTTATGTACGTGGCCGATAATGATGACATCAGCATCTACGACATCGCACGCTTTACGGGATTGTGGGATGTTGATGTGTCTGAGGATAATTACGATTACGGTGAGGTCACAATTGATTCGACTATTGAATGGGAATTAATCCTCACCAATCAAGGCGACAATCCGGTTATGGTCGGAAATGTAACGTTTGATAATGATGTTTTTTCGACTGGAGTGTTGGACTTCAATGGAATCAATCCAGATGAACAGGCATCAATACAGGTAAGATTCTCACCTTCGGAAGAGACACAATACAATGGAGTAATGACTATCCACACAAACCTGCGCAATATCGAAGTAAATCTTTCAGGCACCGGCATCATGAAAGATGAGGTTGATGACTCATCGGATAACTTACCCCTGAAATTTGCTATAACATCGATCAAGCCAAATCCATTTAACTCAACGACAACGATTGAATACAATCTGCCTAAATCGGGTGAAGTCAGATTTTCAATTCACGACATTCAGGGGCGTAAAATCAGAATGTTACAAGATGGAATTCAAAAGGCAGGTTACAGATCCGTAATTTGGAATGCTAGTATCCAACCCAGTGGTATTTACTTTTGCAGATTGGAATCAAAAGGTAAGGTTGCTACGACTAAGTTGACTCTGATGAAATAAATATAGAGACAGTTTTGGGTGAGCAGAAGACCGAAGTTCCAATTAGGCTTCGGTCTTCTGTTTTTACCAATGGTAATTGTGATAACAAATCATCACCCAAACTATTGCATAACGGTGGCAATCCGTAGGGATGAGCCTGCTATGATTAATCATCTCAAGAGATTAATTGACATAGACCGATCACGATGCTTGGACACTGTCATGTTTCTGAAATACATACTAACAGAATAATTTATGTTTCTAATACTACAAGAATCAAACAGATAACAGCCATTTTGCAATGTTTAGAAAGTTGAAACTTCAGACTGTCAATAATGATCGCAACTTACATTTATTTTCTGTTAACGATTTTCGGTCAGGAACTATTTAATGCAGTTCATCTATCTTTCTCAATCTCAATTTTAAAAATACTACAAACTCCTGTTTGTAGTATAGAAGAAATTTTCCATTCTTTCCAACCACTCTTGGAAAACTAGGTGAGTTTGCCCAACGATGGATGGTTGAGTTTGACACAAAGAGTCTGTGCTTCCTCGCAATTTCGAGCATTTGCGACCGGTTAATCAGGGCGTTATCCATCGTTACTAAGCTTCTGTTTAATAAGCCTAATGAATTCATCATTTGAACGCAGTGCTCCGATTCTATGCTTTTTAATCAAGGATTTAAGTTGACCTCCTTTCAGTGATTCCAGATCGATATCAGGTTCCAATGGGTTGAGCAGCCTGATAAAATCTTTCTTGGTGCAAGTGATTGAGATGCTGTTGGCTTGGGCAAGATTTTGCAACTGTTTCACTGTAAGCCGCTCGATGTTATCCTCGGTCACCGCGTTTCTGACTTTGACTGCCTTACCACGTTTCTTTGCTGCCATATTTGCGATTTCGGATGGCACGAGGATGCAGTCGAAGTTCTCTTTCCTTGATGCAGCCTGAATGGCAATCGCCCAGGCATAGAGGTGAGTTGGTGGATTGGAGATGATCAATGTACTGGAACTCCAGACCGGCAGACTCTCGCCCGGGCTGCAAAAAAGCTGCATCTACAAGCTGGGTGCAAAGGTATAGATGGCATCTCTTCAGCCAGAAACTCCTTGCCATCTAATGGACCGCACTCCGGACAAGTTCGCTCATCACCTGAGGTCGCCCATACAATTCTCCTCGCCCCGATCTGGTTGTAAAACTTGTTCCGTCCATGACCATAAGCCCTCAAGGTTTCAGTCCTAGTTATCACTTCAACTCTCTGTTGTGCTGTCTTGAATACGGTCTTACCGGCAAGTCGAAACTCAGCTGGATCAGTAATCACACTCCCGATTTTTTCTCCGATCTTCGCGATTGAATCACCTGTCACTAATCCGACTGAAATCTGTTGCTTGATATTGTCAACCAACTCACGGGTGACATTCCCCAACAACTGAAGATTATAGTTCACCAGAAAATCCAATGCTGATCGGTCAATGAGACTCATCACTTGTCCAGCCAGTTTGATTCGGTCTTCATGTGACAGGTTCTCATAATGTGGAAACTTCAGTTCACTGAACTCTCCAATGCTACCGGCAATGCCATTCTGAAAAGAATCTCGGACTGCGGTTTTCATTATCAAAGTCTGGTCTCTTTTCAAATCTTTGATTATTTCATCGATCCCTTTCTGGATGCTGTGAAGTTGTCCTTGTCGAATCTCAAGACCTTTCTTAAGAAGCTTTTTCTCACCAATTTCAACTAGTTGCGATTTGATATGTATTTCAGCGGCGCGAAGAGATTTCAACATGGAATTAACCTGTCGTTCTGTGTAAAGGTCGCGTGCATGGAGACTCCGTAATACGGCTTTCTGGATTTGTTCGGCTTGGTTCAATCCAACATCTCCACGTTTACTGAATTCAGAAACTGTCGGCAAGCACCCTGATCAAATCGTCGCTCCTCATCTGTTACAGTACATTTATTATTATCAGCATCAAAAAATCCGCACTCGTCGCAAATATGATCATCTCCAGCAGTTGCATACATCTGTGGTTGGTCAAAAGTCAATCTGATCGAAAAAACGATGTAAGTCGAGCAATCCAATTCGGATTTATAATTTAATTTCGTTACAGTTCCTTCAAATTTGAATTTAAAAACGGGTGATTTTAATGTCAGAAATTAGAAATATTAAAATTCGTGGATTTTGGGCAGAGTAATCCGACGGGAAAAACAATTCAATCCACAACGATATCTCAAAACTAGATTGAATTAAGCAGCGTTCCGAAAATATCGATTATGCAATCCGCCAAGAACAGGAGAATTTGTTACTTCACCCTTATCAGGCATTTCAATCATTCTCGGTTCGGGACAATCTTTATCCAGTGCGAGATGCGTTCTTGTTACATTGTAGTAGCAATCAACGTATTCACGCAAAATCCGTCTGAGATGAGCTTCACTGAAAACAATTATATGATCACAACATTCGCGACGGATCGAACCGATAACTCTTTCGCAGTAAGCGTTCTGCCA
>JABGPL010000122.1 GCA_018644935.1 Calditrichota bacterium
GCGTGACCGCAAGCGGTGCTAAAAGCGCGACTTTTTCCTTTCCTCCCTCAACGTTACAAAACGTAAAACTGATATGCCCTACGATTGCTTTTTCACGTATCCCAACGAGCGATATTACGCTCTTCCTAAGATCCAGAAGCTTCCTCACAAGCGGCAACAAATCCTCGTCAGGGAAGGCGTCCACATACAGTTGTTCGATCCCGGCAGCGTCACTGGGCCGGCTTTCACGAATTTCAAGATTGCTAATCATTTATTCTTTATAGGCGTGTTTTTTGTTGGCGTCCCCTAGGGGAATCGAACCCCTGTTGCCGGCGTGAGAGGCCGGTGTCCTAACCGCTGAACGAACGGGCCGGGGTAATCATGATGCTCTCACATGATATCATGATTTAACAGAACATATAATCTACGTTGCAATATTATTTAATGCAACTCTTTTTCTGATGCAACAATGTGTGTATCAAATTTAACGCTATTCATTTGCAATCTGCCATATTGCCTGTTGTGCTTGATCTTTACTCATTGCAGCTATGTTAACTACATGGAGAGGTGAAGTTGATAGTAAACGCTTCCACTGACGGCGCAGTGTTGCTAAACGATCACTGCTCCTATCTAACATGAACCTGTTGTAAAAAGGCATAGACCGCCAACCGCCCTGTTTTGAACTGAATGCGCCTTCCTCGAGTCTCTGCAGAGCCGCATCACCTTTCAGGATCGTTATTTTAGCTCCAAGGTTGTCATGTTGGAGAAGGATAAGTTTGCTGATTGTACTTCGTTTTACGTGCTTTGTTGTTCCACCTATCCAATAAGGATCCAAAAGTGCATGTGAGTCTTTAGATGCCAGATAACATCGAGGTTCACCTCTATCTAAGGGACAATTATCGGAATGTGAACAGGTTTTCTTCATGCAGTATTTACGCTTTACTACAGCATTCTCAAGGTTGCTTCGATCAAACAACTCCGTCAACTCCGGTAGATGATGAGTCATGTCAGTTCGCATTAATATCTTTCTTTCGAGCGAATCAGCGACTGGTTCACCACCAGCCCACCGAATAAAGAAACCATTAAGACTATGTAGTTTAGATTCTTTGTGGCGCATGAGATTGGCGAAATGGGTTGATCCTCCTGTACCAGGAGGTGAAATCAAGGCGACGCCCCTGCCGTTTACATCAATACATGAACCTCCAATGAGGAACGTATCAAACATTCTTGATGCAATTGAATCTACCATGCCAAGAGCCATTGAATGCAACTGCGGGTAGTAAGCTGTATTGTATATAACTCCGGATCGAGTCTCAGCGTTGTAAAACGCACTTTCCTGACGTCCCGGGGCATCCTTAATTCCATAGATAATACCATGCGGTTCAAGATCAGATTCAAGTGAAGATGGATACCAGTTGTCTGTCCACATTTTTACAAGGTGAGGAGAATTTGTTGCAAGTTTAAGAATTACCCCACCAATACTTACATTCCATTCATGATATCGATCATACGACATAACCGATTCTGCTTCCTGAATCAATGCATCTCGAGCTTGCGGTGTTGTCTTTGTTTCAACCTCAACTAAATCTCTTACTTTGGTTTGTTTGTTTTGAAGTGAGATTCGGCGGGATTTCACCGTTGGTTTTAAAAGTGCTAAAGCGTTGTGAATTCGGGATGCTGCCTTTTCGAGATTATCTATTGATGTTGCATAAGAGAGCCGGATAAAATTGTCGGCACCAAATGCATCGCCGGGTACAAGTGCAACATGTGCTTGCTTGAGCAGGTAATATGCCAAACCAGATGAATTCCTTATCTGCATTCCTTCAAACTGCTTATCGTAATACCAGGACAGGTTTGCAAAGATATAGAAGGCCCCATCAGGTTTGTAGCAAGAGCAATGGGGGATTGCACTCATCTTATACAGCAGGAAATTGCGTCGACGCTCGAATTCAATGCGCATCTGTGAGACATCATGCTGTTGACCAATCAATGCTTCCACTCCCGCCCACTGCGCCATTGTGTTGGTGTTGGAGGTTGAGTGAGATTGAACTTTAGACATTGCCTGAATAATTTCCTCAGGTCCGACAGCGTAACCAAGTCTCCATCCGGTCATGGCATATGCTTTTGAGAATCCATTGATAATCAGTGAGTTCTTCTGAACTTTTTCCCCAAAACATGCAACGGACTTCAACCTGAAACCATCATAAATTAGTTTTTCATAGATTTCATCAGAAATAATGAATATTCCTTCATCCATACAAACATCAATAACCTTCAGCAAGTCTTCTTCGGGATAGGCTGAACCGGTTGGATTCGATGGGTTATTAAGTATAATTGCCTTTGTGCGAGGCGAAATCGCTCGTCCAAGTTCCTCAGGAGTAACACGGAAACCATTTTCTTCACGCGTGTTCACATATACCGGTACACCTCCGGCAAGCTTAATCATCTCTGGGTAGGATACCCAGTAAGGCGAGAGAACAATAACCTCATCACCCTTATTCAGTAACGCAACGCAGGCATTGTAAAGACACTGTTTTGCACCGGTAGAAATTATAACATTTGAGATGTTATAATGTGCACCATACTCCTCTCGAAATTTCTTAAGGACGGCCTTTCTGAGTTCAGGAATTCCGTCATTTACTGTATATCTCGTAAAATTTCTATCGAGCGCGTTTTTGGCGGCATTCTTAATGTTTTCCGGGGTTGGGAAATCAGGTTCACCAACGGAAAAATCAATAACGTCAATTCCCTCAGCACGCATTTTTTTTGCTTTTGCATTAATGCGGAAAGTTGAGGAAAAGCCTATGCGTTGTATTTTATCTGCTAACATGAGCGTATTTCTGTGTGATGTAAGAGACTTGATGGAAGTCCCAAAAAGAGCTTCCAATGAAAGAGCAGAAGGCCCCGGTTTAAAAAACTGGAGCCTTCAAATTCTCACTTTCCTAATCCGAATTTTTAATCGACCTGTACTTCGTCATCCGGTTTACTTTCATTTTTCCTAATAAAATTAAGAGGGTCCATTCCAGTCAAGGCTTTTATTGTCTCTGGAAGTTTTGCCACGACATCAGTGACCATACCTGTGATTTTGGAAGCACCTTCAGGATTATCACCGATCATGACAATCTTGTCAATCTTGGAAAGAGGTGCAGAAACAGCATGGGCGATTTCGGGCATCTTGTCAATAGCCATTTGGTAAATGGCTGCTTCATTGTATGATTTAAATGCATCTGCCTTCGCCTGCATAGCTTCAGCTTCAGCCTGTCCAAGTTTGCGGGTGTATTCAATTCGGCTGATACCTTCAGCTTTCTTGATCTCCACTTTTGCTCTGCCCTCTGCCAGATGAGCTTCAGCACGACCGTTGGCTTCTGCTGCGAGTTTGAATTTCTCAGCTTCAGCCTCCACTTCGATTTGAAGTCGACGGGCTTCGGCAGGTTTTCGTACTGATGATTCCAGTTCGAGTTCGCGGCGTTTAATTTCCTGCTCTTCAATTTTGATTGCAGATTCTTTCTCAACCAACTTAATTTTGGCTTCAGCTTGTTTTAGGTCGATGGCAAGAGAATTGCGTTCAAGTTCATATGCAAGATCTGATTGAGCTTTATGTTTGTTCATGTCAATCTGGAATTCGGAACGTTTAATCTCAAAGTCACGATTTGCAGATGCAATTTCTGTTTCTACCTGATACCTGACAACATCACCTTCTTTCTGAGCTTGAGTGGTTCGAATTATTGTATCGCGTTCAGCTTCAGCCTGGGCGACGGATGCATCACGTTTTACCTGTGCAATGCGAGGCAACCCAAGAGCTTTAATGTAGCCTTCTGAATCACTAATGTCACCTAAATTGAATGACAGGAGTTCCAAACCCATTCGACGAAAATCCTCATTGGCTTCGGATCTGACTTTCTGAGTAAACTCGTCACGATTTTGATAGATTTCCTCAACGGTCAACTTCCCAAGTGCATTTCTTGCATAACCCTCAAGGATGTGTTGTGATACTTCTTTGATAGCCTGTGATCCACGGGCAAGGAACTGTTCAGCAGCTGCCCGAATCATGCTTTCACTGGAAGCTACCTTTACCTGAGCAGATGCTTCAGCGATTATATGAACACCCTGTTTAGTTAAAACTTCTGGTGTTTTAATTGAAATTGTATATGTTTCAAGTGGTAGTGTTTCAGCAGATTCGACAAAAGGGAGTACAAAAGTACCACCGCCGATATGCATGCGGTAACCGACCTTGCGCTTTGTGCCATCAGTTTCTTCAACAGTTCGTTTACGTCCACCAGATACAATCAGAACCTCATTAGGTCCGACTTTCCGGTATTGTTTCGACATTGAGAAACCGATCAACCCCAGCACTATGACTACAACTCCGATCAAGATTAAAAGAGTAGTGAGGTCCATTATTTCCTCTAAATTATTGTAAAATCAAAGTTACTGACATCTAACAATTGTAAATGTTCTTTGAACTTTGACGGAATTTCCATGTTAATCCAAAAAACCGACTCGAATCAGGTGAGAATCTGAACCGAAAGGCATTAAACATCAGTTGCACAATATGATGTTTGCACTGCATTACCTGTTGTACATCGGTGTAGAAATAATATATTACTTCGTTATGGACAATGCAATTATTTTGAAAGGATTTTGCGAATTATATCACAAACTCCAGATATTGAGTTAAATGTCAGTGAACATGATTTAACCAAAAGTAATTGCAGTCTTATGTGTAAAAACACTTGACATTCTTGTGATCTTTTGCGAAATTTTAGAGCTATGATATTTTTAAAAGTCCATGTCCCGAAATTAGAGCTCTTTTCCTCACGGAATAGTTCTTAATTGCGGTTTATCTGGAGCATAAGAATTCTGAAAGTGGTAAACCCTTTTACTTGAGATATAACGGCATTAAAAGATACAGGTTAACAGAACGAGAACGGTTGATTCTCCAGTACATTGTTCATAATTATATCCTGACTGCAGATCCAGTTGGGTCGAGAGCTCTCTCTCGTCGATATGGGATTAATCTTTCACCAGCCACAATTAGAAACGTTATGTCCGACCTGGAAGAAATGGGGCTGCTGACCCACCCTCATACCTCTGCCGGGAGAATCCCAACAGATATTGGATATCGGTTGTACGTTGATAGTCTTATGCAAATTGAGGAATTGCCAGATGAGATAATGAACACTATCTCTTCGCATATGGAGCAAACTTCAACTGAAGTTACAAATGTTCTCGATAGCGTTAGTGATCTGCTTTCAGAAGTAACCAGACTTCTTTCTGTGATTTCAGCACCAGATGTTTCAGTTGGAAAACTATCGAAAATTGAATTGGTCAGGGTAACTCATGACCGGATTATGGTGGTAATTATTGTTAAGTCTGGATTGGTACGGACAATAAATCTTGAACTTCATACAGTAATCAGTGATTCGGAAATTATAGAAGCAGTTCATTTTCTGAATCATCGACTTTGTGGGTTAACTTTGACAGAAATCCCACTGAAGATCGTAAAGCGTTTAGCTGGAGATAACAGCAGAAAAAACGCAATTGTTAGATTATTTCTCGAGTTTCCCGATAAAATTTTTGATTTGGACTCAAAACCAGAAATGCTCATAGGCGGAGCTCGTCATGTACTGGAACTTCCGGAATATCAATCTGCAGATCGGTTCAAAGGTATAATTGAATTAATTGAGGACCGGGATGTAATCGTTCATTTATTGAAACAACGTGAAAATGGCCTTACCGTTACAATTGGTAATGAGAATCAGGATGACCAACTCAAGAACATGAGCGTAATCACATCCAAATATCGAGTCGGAGATCATTTTGGGACATTAGGGATAATTGGTCCCACTCGGATGAACTACTCAAGATTAGTTGCTCTAGTTGATTATACATCTAAACTTGTCACGGAACGCGTTGACCGTGATAAGAGTTGAAACACTTTAAGGAAGTAAATGATATGTCCCTATTAGGCAAAAACAAAAAGAAAGAAAACATAAAGAAATCCAGAGCGAAGGATAAACAAGTTAAACATAACATAGAACTTGTTGAGGAAGTTGAAGAGAAACCAATTCCTCTAACATCAGTCTCTCTTGAAGAAGAGAATGAAGGTGCTCAGAAACAAAATGGCGTTCGATCTGATACAAATGAAACGTCAGAGAATATAGAGTCTGTCGACGTAGATGAAAAGATCAAGCGACTTGAAGCGGATGTTATCATTGAGCATGACAAAGCGTTGCGGCTTCTTGCTGAATATGATAATTACCGACGGAGAACACAATCTGAATACCGACATATTATCCAGCAGGCAAGTGAGAGGTTAATCCTGAATATCCTGCCGGTTGTCGATGATTTTAACAGATTCTTTGAACAGGATTTCGCCGGAACAGATCCTGGTAAAATCTTGGATGGGGTTGAATTGATACATAGGAAACTAATGGATGTTCTCACAACTGAAGGTTTAAAGCCTATAGATTCTCTTGGTAAGGAATTCAGTGCGGAACTTCATGAAGCTGTAGCTCAAATAGAAGATATTAAAAAACCGGATGGAGTGGTTATCATTGAAGTTGAGAAAGGATTTCAGTTGGGAGATAAGATCATTCGACATCCAAAAGTAGTCGTAAACAAGAAATCAGAATGTGAAATAGAGGCACAAGATGAGTAAACGGGACTTTTATGAAACTCTAGGCGTTCCTCGTGATGCTGATTCAGATACTATAAAGAAAGCTTACAGGAAAGCTGCAATGAAATACCATCCGGATCGAAATCCGGACGATAAATCTGCTGAAGGTAAGTTTAAAGAAGTAGGTGAGGCCTATTCTGTGCTTTCAGACCAAAATAAACGTGCCAGATATGATCGCTTTGGCCATGCTGGAAACCAGGGCGGTGGTGGCTTTGGTGGTTTCGGATTTGAGGGAGGAGGTGATCCATTCGATTTGTTCAAATCTGTTTTTGGGAATTTTGGTGGTGGTTTCGGCGGCTTTGGGGATGATATTTTCGGACGACAATCCGGAGGTCGGAGGTCCCAGAGAAGCAGGCGGGGAAAAGACCTTTCAGTGAATTTGAAACTCACCCTTGAAGAAGTTGCGAAAGGGGTAGAGAAAAAAGTTAAGATTAAATATCAAGCACCCTGTAAGGCATGTAGTGCTTCTGGATCAGAGGATGGGAAAACATCACAGTGTTCTCGGTGCCATGGAGCCGGTGAAGTGAGACACATATCGGAATCACTTTTTGGAAGAGTCGTAAATGTTTCAGCATGTCCAGGCTGTAATGGTGAAGGGACGGTTGTTAGTTCACCCTGTCAATCCTGTAGAGGTACGGGTCTAGAGAGGGATGAGAAGGTCGTACCGGTTGCGGTACCATCTGGTGTATCTGATGGGAATTACCTTAAGATGAGGGGAGAAGGGAACTACGGTGCTCGGGGTGGTGAAGCAGGGGATCTGGTGGTTGGATTTCAGGAAACGGCCCATGAACATTTTTCAAGACATGGGGATGATGTTCTGTATGATCTTGTCATCACCTACCCACAGGCGGTATTAGGTAAATCAATTGAAATTCCGACGCTTAATGGTACCGTACGTCTGAACATCCCGGCTGGTACTCAATCAGGGAAATTGTTCAGATTAAAGGGTAGAGGCATCCCCCACATCAATAACGTAGGTACAGGAGATCAGTTAGTCAGAATTTCAATATATGTACCTCGAAAAGTGAGCAATACTGCAAAATTGACTCTCGATAAACTCGACCGCGAGATCTCTCCTGATGACAAAGAAAAGGATAGTTTCTTTAAAAAAGTTAAGGACGCTTTCGGGCAGTGAAGAATCGTTTTTAACATATTGAGTTAAATCTGCCTCTCGACTATATTATAGTTTGATAAATGTTAGTAAAGATCTCCAAACAAAGAATTGAATAAACTTGGGATTTCCGGAATGGGTTTTAGCAATTATGAGAAAAGAGCAATTTTTGTGTTGATTGCATTTCTGTTGATCGGTTCCGGAGTGAGGATTTATAAACACAAAGTATTGTCAACGAAAATAGAAATCTGGGTTGAGGACGATTCCAAGGAAGAAGGGGTCAATCTAGAGGATTCTGTGCAAACTGAAAACTCCGAAAATTACTCGAGATTGCAAATTGACTTAAACAAAGCTGAACTGGAAGATCTCTGTACGCTCCCTGGAATTGGTACGGTGAAAGCGCGCGCCATAATAAATTTCCGGAATAAAAACGGGAACTTTGGAAATATTGACGAATTAGCTGAGGTTTATGGAATTGGTTCGTCAATGGTTGATAATTTCAGGGATTTTGTTTTAATCGATTCAGTCTGTGATACTTTTTCAGGAAGAAAAAAATAGGCTGAATAGTTAGAGATTTAAGGAAAACACCAAAATGATGATTTCCAGATGTTTACCATTTACAGAGTTTGGAATAAGATGAAGAGATTGTTTTTTAACATAGTTGTAGTATTTATTTTTTTGACTTTATTGTCAGGATGTGACAATAAAGCTCAAATGGTAGGTGGAAAAGTTGATGAATCGTTTGTAAAAAGCAAAATATTGAGCTTAATTGTTCAGAGTAGTGCGTTTACTGACAGGACATTTATTCCTGTTGAGCATACTTGTGATGGGGAAGATTTATCACCGGATCTAAGCTGGCGCGAGGTTCCCGTTGGAATAGAATCCTTTGTGATCATCTGTGATGATCCCGATGCACCTGGCGGCAATTGGGTACATTGGATCATTTATGATCTCCCAGCAGACTTGCGGTCAATCCCAAAGGGAATCGATGATTTACCAAAATTGCCTGACGGTTCGATGCAGGGGAAAAACGATTTTGACAGAATTGGATATAATGGACCTTGTCCACCGCCGGGAAAACCGCATCGTTACAAATACAAAGTCTACGCATTGGATAAAAAAATTGGTTTGCCTCCAGGATCTTCCAGAACTGAGGTTCTCAAGGCAATCAAAGGACACATCAAATCGAGAGGAGTGTTAATTGGGACGTATCAACGTCTTAATTGATCGCATTTGCTGGCATTTGAAAAAATTAGGAACGGAGAAATAAATGGCCGAAAAAATCGGTTCACGCTCATCAGGATCCATTGTATTTCTGATATTAATTACTTGTCTGGCAGTAGTCTTATTGCTGGCAATCAATGTACCCAAGAATCAGTGGGTTCAGCAGGAGGAGAACAAGAATTTAGCCCGTGAAAGAATGGAAAACCTCTATTTCTTATCCAACTTCTTCACCAAATACAACAAAGCATATTCTGCTGATTTAAATAAGCTGCTGGCGTATGCCGAAGATGAGTCTTTGTCTGTTTATCCTGCCGGATTCAAATTCGATCAATTAACTCGGGAAGATAGCGGTATTGATTCATTTTTGATTGATTATTTTGATCCTTATGGATTATTTAATCATTATGAAGTTTTACCACAATCTAATTTTCCCGCTGGGAAAGATTCTGTAATCCTGACAATTAAGCCTCTTCCAATGTTCAGTTTTCTACCCGAAACAAAATGCATTTTTGCTGCAGATGGTGATATCAATATTGGGATTGACGACAGAGGTGATCAGGGGAAATTTCTTTTAGTCGGATCACAGGGGGAAATGACACGTGAGCAGATTATGCCGGAAAAAACATCTGTTCATGCAATAAAATACCTCATTAATATTGATCGAAAAGATCTTGACATTTGCCCGACTACGGGTAAGCATTTCAAAACAGAAGTCAATGTGAGATTGGCTCTCAAAGCTGAGGTGAGTGGTGAATTTCAAAATGAACCATCAGAAACATCCCTTGCTTCATCGAAACTCTTATCGAGCATGTTGGTCTTCCGCTGGTTGAAAGAGGCTGATGCACTTGCAAATGGCACACTCACAAAAGCGAAAATATTTGAGACGATAGAGGATTCATTGATTACCATGAGAAATGATCAACTTCTGAACTCTATCGCTGAGAGTTTGCGGGAAAAAGGTATGAATGCTCTTGCGACAGTGATATATGATTCTTTACTTGAAGACGGAGCTTTAGAAGATGAATCTCAGCTCCAGGAATGGGAAGCGATTCGCGATTCAAGTTACACTTATATGAATGAGTTAAAAGATAGTCCGAAGTTCCAGAGAACCAGAGATAACATTGTGAATGAGATTAAAGACAGGATTGCTGCAGAGAATCTCATTGCGAAAATGGAATACATCAAAGATGAAAAAACGGTTTCAATAACAGAATCCGGAATGGTAAATACTATCACAGATTCACTGGAATTTTATTCACAGGCAGAACTGATTAAGTCCAGATTAACCAAAGCTCATCTCGATTCAGTTACCATGAGATATTTAGTTCGGGAAGATGTTATTGATCTTCTCAGCAGTTTCACATTTACAGAAAACTACTTTGTGAGCCGTGTGGATTCAGTTGGTATAACGATTGAATCTCCTATTGATGGTACCTACGTTTCTGATAAGAGATCATTTCTTGAGAAATTGTTTGCTGTGAAGGGTGAGAAAAATCATGGAAAAATCACAAATGGTGATTTATCCTGGGATGATCGAAGGTAGATTAGATATCTAGGATTAACGATTCCTGCAATTTGATTTTGGAGCTATGAGTTACCGGATTTATTGTAATAAATCACCCAATTATAGCGGTTGCAGATTTAGATTTAAAAGGGAATTCTATGCGAGAAATTCTCTTCGTTACCTGGACAGCACAATTGCTCGGTGTATCCAGATTACCATACGAAGGGATTTGGGAAAGTCAGCCCGATTTTATCAGAAGCTTTGAAATTCCTCGTCCCACCCGTAACGATATATTGCAGTCTGTATCCTCACGTGAGAATCTCGATGAGGCTTTAAAAGCGCTCACTAGAGGCACAGATATTGATTCAGAACTCTGGTTTCTTTTTCCTTCTATCTGGGAGATGACGTTTAATGTTCAATGCCCGGAATTAGATACTTCAGATCAAATTAATGAACACCTCTTGTGGGAAGCACAGCAGTATTTACATAGAGATATCTCTGAATTTCATATCCAATGGAATCTTATTGGTGATAACGAATACAGAATTGTTATTATCAGAAAAGATATTTTCAATTCTGTCGTTGATGCTTTAAAAGCAGCTGGATTTGAGAAGTTGCATTTCGGGATTGAACCAGCACAAGGCACGGAGTACCATTTTTCTCCAAAATATGATCTTAACAATCCAATTGATCTAGAAGACGCGCCAGATCTTTCAATATCCCAACCAAAAACCGGAAAACCGTCAGTAGTTTTCATTTTTATTTCTGTCTTTGCACTAATTATTGTAAGTTCTTTTGTGTTTTTTATTTTCAGAAATGGTGAAATTGAAACAGTTACAGAATCGGATTATGCCAGTACAGACCCAACTCCGGTTATTCAAGCAATACCGGAAATTCCGACAAAAAGCGTTGATAGTGTGTTTGTCGTAAAAGAAGAATCACACAGTATTTCAGATATGTTTCGAGGGCTATCAGGCTCAGGTGAAAACATCAAAATGATTGTCATCACCGAGGTTGAGGTGAGGATAGAAATGATCATTATCCAGGATCTCGATAAGATTTTGCAGACTATTGAAGATAATAAATGGTTTTCTCAACCCCAGAAGGTTGGTACTTTCATTCGGGATGGCAAAACTGTATCTGTTATTCAATCCTTACCAAATGGTTTCAATGATTCAAGTTCTCACCAGGATATGTCCGGTTGGTTAAAAAGTGCTGAATCTATTGGCCTGAAAACCAATGGTCGGTCAGCCTTTGGAGAATATAAACAAGCTCTGAGTTTGATTGAACTTCAATGGGGCGGAATATTTGGTTTTTCAAAGCTGTACATGGCACCTGCAAATGGACGATGGACGATCACCGTACAATAGATCAGACCTACTTGCCAGCAAATGGTTTGAC